>JABHUT010000075.1 GCA_018658685.1 Alphaproteobacteria bacterium | reverse complement strand
TTGGCCTTATAAATTTTATTAATTCTAATTTTTTATTTCCAAGATCATGCCAATCGTCATTTCCTAATTCAATAATGCTGATTGATGCAGTTGGATAGCCTTCTTCTAGATCAAAATGACTGCTATTTTGACTTAAATTCAAAGTTAATTCATGAATGCCTGGGTTGTGAGCAATAAGTAAGATAGTTTCTTCATCGCTTGCATTTTTAATAATACAATCAGTAATTTTCTTTGGTTCTGCTAGGTATAAACTCTCATCATAAAGTGTTGGAGATTCTTTGTTTAGACTTATTAGATGGCCAAGTGTCTCTTTAGCCCTAATAGCTGTCGAACATAAGATAAGGTTTGGAATTTTATTCTTTAATATAATTTGAGCCATCATTTTGGCTTCATTTTTACCTTCTTTATCAAGGCTTCTATTAAAATCATCAATTCCAATTTCTGCTTGGGCGTGGCGCCATAGTATTAATTTTTTAGTTATCGAAATACTCCATTAAAACTATATTTTACTTCTAAAAAAATATATTAAACGAATATAATTAACTATTAAAATTCATATTGATCTTTTGAGAAGAATTATATAGTAAAAAAATATAACTTAAAAAGAGCTTGGTATGAAAAACTTATTTTTAAAAAGATTTTTCAAATTACATCTTTTTATTTTATTAAATGTTATAATTAATACTCAATCTTTTGGTGCAAATATTTATGGAAGATTGGATTTCTCTTTAAATGAAATTAATAAATTTTCATTAGGCTCTGAAACTAAGGCGGTAAGCAATTCATCTCGATTAGGTTTAAAGGGTAAACATATTTTTGAAAATGGCTTTTCAGCAATTTATCAATATGAAACACAAATTGATCCTATTGATAGAAGTCCAAATTTTAAGGATCGTAATAGTTACATCGGATTAAAAGGATATTTTGGTAAGTTTATTATAGGCATTCATGATACTCCTGTTAAACAATCTCAGGCCACAGTAGATCTTTTTAATGATACAGCCGGGGATATTAAAAATATTCTTTGGGGTGAAAATAGAAGTAATAAAGCTGCCCAATGGAATTCGCCAAAAGTTAAAGGTGTAACTTTATCGACAATGTTAATCTTAGAGCAGGGGGGCGAAGAAGCTTTTTCAACTAATCTAATGTGGGAGGGTAAAATATTAGGAAATCGGGCACATTTTTCTATTGGATTTGATTCTGATGTACCTCAAAAAGGATTGATATTTGATACAACAAGAATTGCCGCAACCATTCCAATAGTAAAACCTCTTATTTTAGGTTTAATTTGGCAAGAGTCTAAAGATACTTTGGGTAATTTCAATGATGATGGATACGTTATTTCATTAAAGACATTATTATCAAAGAAATTAGCATTTAAATTAATGTACGGTAAGTCTGATATGGTAAAGGCTGGAGGTGAATTAACTGCAATTGGCTTTGATTACAAAGTCGCAAAGCCTTTAAAATTATACTTAAATTATATAGATAAATCATATGAAGATTCTTCTAAAGAATCAGAACATATTATGATTGGTTTACAATATAACTTTAATATAGAAATTTTTTAATTTTAGGTAAGATAAAAGGAGAAAAATGAAAAATACTTTTAAATTATCTATTAAGGCAGTTTTCCTGTCGTTAATTTTATCTTTTTTATTCACGATTAAAGCTGAAGATCAAATTAAGATTGTCGGTTCATCAACTGTCTTTCCTTTTTCAACAGCTGTAGCAGAAGAGTTTGGAAGAAGCTCTGCCTATAAAACTCCTATTGTTGAGCAAACTGGATCCGGAGGAGGAATGAAACTTTTTTGTTCTGGAATTGGTTCACAGTTTCCTGATATTACGAATTCTTCGCGTCGAATAAAGATTAAAGAATTCAAGAACTGTACTGATAGGGGAATTAAAATTCTTGAGATAAAAATTGGTTATGACGGCATTGCACTTGCAAACTCAAGAGAAGGCTATCTTTTTGAGCTTACGACAAGGGATATTTTTCTAGCCTTGGCTTCTGAAGTTCCTTTGAAAGCTGGAAGTTCTGAATTACAGAAGAACCCTTATCAAACTTGGCAAGATGTTAATCCAAATCTTCCGGATATTAAAATTGAAGTACTTGGCCCTCCTCCCACGTCCGGAACAAGGGATGCTTTTGTTGAATTAGCAATGGAAAAAGGTGCAAAATCTATCCTCTCACTTGAAGAATTAAGGACTAGCTCAAAGAATGGAAAAATTGAGTTTGAGAAAATAGCTCATACTATTCGAGAAGATGGAGCTTTTATCGAGGCTGGCGAAAACGATAACCTAATTATTCAAAAGTTAATTCAAAATCCGAATGCAATAGGTATTTTTGGTTTTAGTTTTTTAGACCAGAACACTGATAAAGTTCAGGGGTCGATAGTAAACTCGGCAATTCCAAGCTTTGATAATATCCTTCAAGGAAAATATCCAATTTCTAGATCTTTATTTTTCTATGTTAAGAAAAATCATATTAGGATGAAGCCATCTCTCACAGAGTATGTTAAAGAATTTACAAGTGACAACGCAATGGGCCCCTATGGATATTTAATTGAAAAAGGCCTTATTCCGCTATCAGATGAAGAATATATGAAATATAAGACAACTAGTGATAAATTAATTGAATTAAAGCTTGAATAGTTAAGTTAATTAATTTTGGAGGGTAACTATTATTATTGATCTTTTAATAAGCTTATCATTGATACTTTCACTAGGTATAATCGCCTTTGGTATAGCCAGAGGGAGAGCAAAAGCTCAATTAGAAAATAATGAACCTCTTAGATCTATGCCTGTTTATCATGGATTATATGTTTCCTTATGGACAATGCTGCCTTCAATTTTTTTAGTAATTTTATTTCTTATTTTTAATAAAAGTATTTTTGACTTTTTAATAACTTCTTTTATCTCTGCATCAACAATAAGTTTGGGATTAGATGAAGTAATATATGCAAAAAACTTTCTCATAAGTAATATTTCAAACTTAAATAATTTAACTAATAGTGAATTTCTTAGTAATGAAATGGCCCTTTCACTTTATGATAGATACACTCAAGGCCGGCTGATTGCATTTGGCTCATTTATAATTTTATCTATTACTTTTTTATCTGTAACTCTCAATAAATTATCAGTTAGATTTGATGCTAGAAGAAAAGTTGAGAGTATCTTTAAATTTATCTTTTTTCTCTTTTCGACTATGGCTGTTTTAACAACAATCGGAATAATATTATCCTTAATTTTTGAGACTATAAGATTTTTCTCTCAAGTAGGCTTTTTTGACTTTATATTTGGAACACATTGGTCGCCACAAACTGCCATTAGAGAAGATCAGGTTGGTTCGTCAGGTAGCTTTGGCGCAATACCTCTTTTTACTGGAACACTTCTTATAACAGCTGTTGCAATGTCTATTGCAGCACCATTAGGACTTTATTCAGCAATATTTTTATCTCAATATGCAAAACCTAAAACAAGGGACTGGTTAAAACCTATTCTTGAAATTTTAGCAGGAATACCAACTGTTGTTTATGGTTTTTTTGCTGCACTTACTGTTGGCCCGTTCGTTAGATCTTGTGGAGAATATTTTGGATTAACTGTGGCAACTGAATCTGCTTTAGCTGCTGGCGCAGTAATGGGGGTGATGATAATTCCTTATGTATCGTCTCTCTCTGATGACGTTATGTCTGCTGTTCCGGTTTCTCTTAGAGATGGATCACTAGCCCTAGGGGCAACAAAATCTGAAACTGTCAAAAAGGTAATATTCCCCGCCGCCCTGCCAGGTATCGTAAGTGCACTTCTTTTGGCCGTATCAAGAGCTATTGGAGAAACAATGATTGTTGTTATGGCTGCAGGTTTAGCAGCTAACCTCACTATAAACCCTCTTTCTGCTGTAACAACAGTAACAGTCCAAATTGTTACTTTACTTGTTGGCGACCAAGAATTTGATAGTGCAAAAACTTTAGCTGCTTTTGCATTAGGATTAATGTTGTTTGCCATTACTTTAATTTTAAATATTTTCGCAATGATTGTTGTTCGCAGGTATAGAGAACGTTATGAGTAAAAATAATTTTCAAAAAAGACATAGGGCAGAAAAACGTTTTAAAGCATATGGTTTATTTTCTCTTCTTGCAGCCGCTACTATGCTGGCTGTTATTATTGGTTCGATGGCTTATAAAGCTATTCCAGCGTTTAATAATTATACTTTAAATCTTGAGATTGATATGAGTAATCTATCCCCTTTGGATAAGGTTGAAGATATCAATTATAGAGGACTTATAAGAGATTCTCTCTTTACTATTTTGCCAGAAATACAGGATCGTTCAAAAAAAAGAAAACTATCAAAACTAATTTCTTCAAGTTCTGGCTATAGTTTGAGAGATTTTATTATTGAAAATCCATCCTATATTAATAAAAAATTCTA
>JABHUT010000014.1 GCA_018658685.1 Alphaproteobacteria bacterium | reverse complement strand
GGACGATTTTCAGTTATGTGAGGGCTTGTGTATCCAATAGTATGAACAAACCTTGAAATATGGTCGCCAAAAATATCATAATCTGCGTTAGCATCACCGGCAGTATAAACTCCCTCTGAGTGAGTTTCTAAAACATGATAAGCCTCTAAAAAAGCTTCAGCAGAAACTTTCCAATTTGCTGGTAATTTTTTTATTACATGAGTTTCGATATAACGATCCTCAAGTTTCCAATTTTCAAAATGTCTTGGAAGAACTCCCAAATACTCATCAAGGGGCTTAGCATTTTCATCAAAGTTAATAAAAATAAAACCACACCAAATATCAAATTTGATTTCCGGAAGAGAAAATTCTTCTTTATTTACGTGAGGGAAATCCCAATCACATGGCAAAAATTCTAATTCACCTTTAAGGGACCATGACCAACCATGAAATGGGCACTTAAGTTCTTTACAAAAACCTGAACTATTAGCAGGCTTTAATTGAGTACCTCTATGCAAACAAGAATTGTAATAAACTTTAATTTCATTATCTTCTGTTCTAACGATTATAGCTGAACGATCTCCAACATCATAAACATAATAATCCCCTGGCTCAGGTATATGCTCTTCTCTACAGGCCCACTGCCAAACCTTAGACCACATATGTTCATCTTCTGCCCTTGCAAATTTTTCAGATGTGTATCTTTCGTATGGAATATCTTCATCACCTAAAAAATTATACGATTCTTCGAGTAAAGGTTTTGGAGCTCCACCTTTATCATTTTTTATTAATTCTTTAGTGCTTGGGTGATCAGGACACCTCGCATCTCCAGGCTTTGTTTCTTCATTCAAGCTCATTGATTTCTCCCTCAATTTAAACCAATATTATTAATTTAATTTAAAAAAATTTTTTATTTTAGTAAATCATTATTAAAAATTGTTTGGCACATATTTATAATGGATGTTTTACCTCAAAAATAAAATGATCATCCTTTTTAACAACATAACCTGCTGATGGAGATGCAAAGTGCGTTCCAAAAACTAAAGTTTTTTCATCAGCATAATTTAATAATTTTCTTCGTCTAGTTTCCTTTGCAAGTTCTGGGTCCCAGTCTGCAGATGATATCCAGTCAAGTTTTTCCATCTGGCACGGGTGATGTAAGAAGTCACCAGTTATAGCTGCCTTTTCACCATTAGAGAAAATTTTTATACTTACATGGCCTGGAGTATGACCTAATGTTGGCTCGAGAGTTATTTCCTCGCATATTTTCTCATCAAGTTCGACAAACTTAACAAGGCCAGAGTCAATAATAGGAATGATAGAGTCATTTATAAATTCTGCATAAAGAGGATTTCCTAATTGTTTTTCAGTATAGTTCCATTCTTCTCTGCCAAATAAATAATCGGCCTTTTTAAATGTTGGCTCCCATTTGTCATCTACTAATATTGTATTCCAGCCAACATGGTCTGTATGAAGATGAGTACATAATACAGTATCAATATCGTCTGTTTTATATCCAGCGCTCTCTAGGTCTTCAAGGAATTTAGTTTGTAGATTATTCCATGAAGGGATGTGTCTTTCTTTATCATTACCAAGGCAAGTATCGACAATAATACACTTTTCTTTGGTTTCTATAACAAGCGCATGAACACTTACAATGGTATTTCCTTCGCTATCTGAAAAGTAAGGCTGAAGCCATGGCATTTTTATAATATTTTCAGGAATAGCATCTGGCACAACGAACATAGGGCCAGCTCTTTCGCCTTCAATTATTCTAGTTATTTTCACATCGCCAACTTTCCAAGAACTTACTTTATTTTTCATTATTATTATCCTGGATAAGGTATTTCTTCTGATTTATAAAAATGAGCTTCAACATCAATAGGGTTTTTTGACATTTCTTCTCTAAATATTGCTACGTGCTCTGTTTCTAAATGATCTTTTAGTGACTGGAGATCTTCCCAGAGTTCGGTAATTCTCATAACATTTGGATTGTTAATATCTGCACTAAAGGCATAATCTAGGCATCCCTTTTCTTTTAATGTTTCTTGTTCAAGATCAAAGATTACATTTTTTAAGTTTAAAATATTTTCACCAGTTGTTTTAGCTTTTGCATTAACTACTATCATTATTCCCTCCCTTCGAAATCTTATTCAAGACCTCAAAAACTAATTGGTCAAGATACTAAATTTAATTGATGTTGAATTTTGCCTACCTTTATAATTTCATATCTTTACTATGTTCATAATCTGATTACATTATATTGATTAAGGGGAAAATAAAAAAAAGGGGGAAAGACAGATGCCGCAGACTTTTAATTATGTTGATTTTAGTGAAACACTAACTTCATCTCTTGATAAATCTGCATCTTTATCAAAGGATAGATATATATCTGAAGATTTTATGCAATCCGAATGGGAAGGTATATGGACTAAAGCATGGTTATTCGCTGGTTTGGAAAGTGATCTTTTAGAGCCAGGTGATTTTTTCATTTATGATATTGGTCGAGAATCAATTGTCATTACCCGTAATAATGAAAATGAAATTTCAGCTTTTTATAATGTATGTCAGCATCGAGGAAATAAAATTGTTACTTTAGAATCTGGTTCTTTTAGTAAGGTTTCATGCCCTTACCATGGATGGACATATGGATTGGATGGGACTCTTGAGCACGTACCAGATAGGGAATTATTTAAAGAAGGTGTTCCTTGTGAGGAGAAATCTTTAAAGCCTGTTAAGGTTTCAGTATGGGCCGGTTTAGTTTTTATTAATATGGATGAAAATTCATCTTCATTAGAAACTTTCCTTGGACCAATAGTGGATCAGTTAAAGCCTTATAAATTTGAAAAAATGAATCTTGTTAAGCATCAAACTGTTTCTCTTTTGGAGACTAACTGGAAAACTGTTAGAGATAATTTTTTAGAACAATATCATGTCGATTTTATTCACCCTCAACATGCTAGTTTTGTTGATTGCTGTGATGCGGAAAATGATTTATGGCCTTTTGGTCATACAAGGACAATGGTTACGAGCCCTGTTGTTAACCCAAGGTATTCAACCCCAGATGAGCCACCAGAGTTCATGAAGGATTACCTCAAAGGCCTTAGATTAAACCCAGATGATTTTCATGGAAAAGTCCCCGAGATTCGTAAGGCTATTCAAAAACAAAAAAGAGTCATCGGTGATGAGTTAGGTTTTGATTTTTCTGAGTTTACAGATGATCAGGTTTCTGATGTTCTTCAATACGATATTTTTCCAAATATTTTTATGACAATTCATCCTGAAAGATTATGGATTTTTGGTCCTAAGCCTCATCACTCTGATCCAAATAAATGTTCTTTTACTAAGTGGTCTTTCCAAATACCATCACATCAAGTTCGAGATGAATCTAAGGAGTTGGAATTACTTCCGGGGTCGTCTTTCTATGAACAAACTGGTTCTAGACCTGAACATGATATTTTTACCAGAGAGGATGTTGTTCAAGGAAGAAAATCCTTAACTGTGACAATAGATCAAGATATTCACTATTTAAATGACATGCAGGCTGGTATGCATTCAAAAGGTTTTGATAGCGCTACATTAAGTAATGATGAGGAGAGGCTCCAGCACTTTCATGACTGGGTAGATAATTGGATTAGCAAAGACTCTCTTTGGTCTAAAATAAGTTAAATAATCTAAATGTCTAAAAAACCACTTTCAAAGAGAATTTTATTTTTTTATGGATTATCTGATATGCCGCTATCGGTGGCAAATGTTCCTCTTGCTGCTTATATTCCTAATTATTATGGGGCAGATCTTGGTGTTAGTTTGGCTGCAATAGGTTCAGTATGGTTATTCGCTAGACTATTTGATGCAATCACGGATCCGTTAATTGGGTATTTAGGTGACAAAACTGATACTCGCTGGGGAAGGCGAAGAATATGGATGCTTGGGTCAATTCCATTCCTTATGTTATCCGTTTATAAGATTTTTTTTCCATCCTTAGATGTTGATGCTGGTTATTTATTGTTTTGGCTTGTTATCTTTTGGCTAGGATGGACAATGCTTTTTATTCCATATTATGCATGGGCTGCAGAATTATCACCTGACTATAATGAAAGAACTTCAATTGCGGCATGGCGGATGTTCCTTGGGATGGTTGCAAATGTTGCAACAAAAGTTCTTCCGGTAGTTGCTTTATTGCTTTTTTCCTATGGAGGTACAAAAGAAGTTGTTGAAATGATTGGTTGGGGATTACTTTTCTTGATACCGGTGGCTATTTCTTTAACAACTTATAATGTACCTGAAAAGAGAGATTATACCTCAACTAAAATACCAATTTTAAAAGGTTTAAAAGTTATGTGGAATAACGGTCCTTTTAAAAGACTAGTATTTGCCTTCTTCTTTACAAGTATGGGAACAGCATTATCTACAGCGGTAGTTTTATTTTATATAAGAGGTGTTACTGGGGAAGAAGAGGCTGGAATTATTTTTCTTCTTTTTTATTATACGTCTAATTTATGTGGCATTCCCTTTTGGGCATGGTTTTCTAGTAAAATAGGAAAACATAACGCCTGGATGATTGGCCTAAGTTTTTTCATAGTTATGAGCCCATTTTATATGTTACTTGGTCAGGGAGATTTTTACTGGATGCTTCCAATAACAGCTACAACTGGATTTGCTGGGGCAAGTTTTTATGTAATGCCTAACTCTATGAAAGCTGATGTAATAGACCTTGATACTTTAAACTCAGGAGAGGATAGAGCAGGTCAATTTTTCGCTGTTTGGTCTTTTGCTTCAAAAGTTGCTCTCTCTTTTGGTCCCTTTTTAGGTTTAATGCTCCTTTCTTTAATTGGTTTTGATTCAACGCCTGGCGCAATTAATAGTGATAATCAAATTTTAGGATTAAAATTACTTTTTTCTTTCGCATGTCCAATCTGCTTTTTTATTGTTTTATTGATTGTAAGAAAGTACCCAATTACAGAAGATGTTCAGTTAGATATTCGTGAAAAGTTAGAGAAACAAAAAAGGAATATGGAAAAAGATACCGAGGCTTCTAATGGCTGAAAGAAAAATAACTAATAAAAAACTTTTCTTTTATGGGCTATCTGAAATGCCTATTTCTATTGCTTCTCTTCCATTACTAACTTATTTACCAAATTACTATGGATCAGATGTAGGAATTAGCTTAGCAGCAATAGGAACGGTTTGGCTTATTGCTAGAATATTTGATGCATTAACCGATCCACTCATTGGATATTTGGGTGATAGAACAAAAACACGTTGGGGAAGAAGAAGGGTGTGGATGGTTGCATCGATACCAATTCTTGTTCCTGCTGTTTATTTTTTATTCTTTCCTAATGAAGATACTGTTACAGCATCATATCTTTTATTTTGGTTAGTAATATTTTGGTTAGGTTGGACAATGTTACTTATCCCTTATTATGCTTGGGCAGCAGAATTATCACCTGATTATAATGAAAGAACAACCATTACTGCTTGGAGAAGTTGGCTAGGTATGGCCGGTAACGTTTTAAGTAAGTCTATTCCAACTCTTGCTTTATTCTTTTTCGCTTACGGAGGAACTAGGGAAGTGGTTCATATGTTAGGGATTTTCAT
>JABHUT010000074.1 GCA_018658685.1 Alphaproteobacteria bacterium | reverse complement strand
GTCTTTCACTTAGAAAACAAAGTGAAGCTCTTATTAAAGAGGTGGTTGATCTTCGAGATAGTATTTCAAAAGACCTCCAAGCAAAGGGTAAAAAGCTTGAGGATGATAAAACTCTTCTTGCTCCAGAGGTTTTTCAAGAGAGGTTATTAGCCCTTCAAACAGAGGCTGAAAGCAAACAATCTGAACTTCAATCTAAAGTCCAAAAAATACAAGAAGCTATTCAGAGAGCCTCAGCTTCTATTGATTCAGTAATGAGTCCTATTTTAACTGAATTAGTTAATGAAAAAGGCGCTAAGGTTTTACTTGATAGGCAGGCTATACTATTTGGTGACCCTAAGTTGGATATTTCAGCTGAGGTTGTAAAAAAACTTAATAAAAGACTTCCAGATGTAAAGGTTACTATTTCTGACGAATAGGAGTTTTTTTTATTAATGAGTGACCCTAGATTTTTTGAAAAGTCAGGACCTTTTAGTTTAATAGAGATCGCTAATCTTATTAATGGTGATTTGTCTTGTGAGAACGATGGCATTCTTATAGAGGACATTTCAACACTTAAAATTGCTAAAGATAATGAAATAACTTTTTTTCAAGATCTTTCTTATAAAAGTGATCTTGGCAAAACAAAAGCCGCAGTTTGTTTAATTAAAAAAGAACATAAGGATTATGCTCCAGAAAATATTGATTTAATATTTTCAAGTAATCCATACATGGACTTTACATTAATTTCTCAATCTTTTTATCCCAATGAAATTTTTCCAAAAAGCACTTCAAGTTTTGAAAAAAGTTTATTGAATAATGGAGTTGACCACACTGCAGTTATTGACTCAACTTCAGTTATTGAAAAGGGGGCTATAATTGGTGCTAATGTAGTAATTGGTAAAAATTCTACTATATCCTCCAATGCAGTTATAGGAAAAGGAGTTGAGATAGGCTCTAATAGCTTTATAGGGGCCAATGTAACAATAACTCACTCAATTATTGGTAAAAACATTATAATTCATCAAGGAACGTCTATAGGTCAAGATGGTTTTGGTTTTGCTATGTCTTCTGAAGGGCATAAAAAAATTCCTCAAGTTGGACGTGTTTTGATTAAGGATAATGTTGAGATAGGAGCAAATTGCTCAATCGATCGTGGAAGTATTCAAGATACTGTAATTAAAAAAGGTACTAAAATTGATAATTTGGTCCACATAGCACATAATTGCGTAATTGGAGAAAATTGTATAATTGCTGGAATGGTCGGTCTTGCCGGATCAACAACATTAGAAGACTTTGTGGTAATGGGTGCTAAATCTGGAGCAGTTGGCCATATTACAATTGGTAAAGGTTCGCAAATAGCCGCAAAAGCTGGAGTAAGTAAAACTCTTCCTCCGGGAAAAATATGGGCAGGGTTTCCTATAAGGGAAATAGATTTATGGAAAAAAGATCTTTCACAGATTAGAAAATTATCTAAGGATAAAAAAAATGACAAATAAAAAAAGTAGTATTGATGCAAAAGAAATTTTAGACTTAATACCTCATAGATATCCTTTTTTACTAGTTGATAGGATAGAGGAAATCGTCACTAACCAAAGTTGTATTGGTGTTAAAAATATAACAATAAACGAACCTTTTTTTCCAGGCCATTTTCCAGGTCACCCAATTATGCCTGGTGTTTTAATTATAGAATCAATGGCTCAAACTGCTAGTGCACTTGTTGTTTATGGTTATGAGGGGAATACAAATGGTCTTTCCGTTTATCTTATGAAGGTTGATAAAGCTAAATTTCGTAAACCAGTTCTTCCAGGTGATCAATTAAGAATGGAAATTACAAAAGAAAAAAATAAAGGAGAAGTTTGGCAGTTTTTTGGAAAAGCTTATGTTGACAATAATCTTGTCGCAGAGGCGAGTATCACAGCAATGGTTGTGAGATTAAATGAGAATTCTAAATGAGCTTAATTCATTCAACAGCAATTATTGACTCATCGGCACAAATAGATGAAAGCGCCGAAGTTGGACCTTACTGTGTTATTGG
>JABHUT010000073.1 GCA_018658685.1 Alphaproteobacteria bacterium | reverse complement strand
AATGATTGTACTCACATCGTTGTCTTTTTTTATCAAAATAATTCCTTCCCCACCCTTACCAAATAATGGCTTAACAACAATGTCATTATGTTTTTCTTGAAAATTTAAAATCGCATCCTTGTCTCTAGTTATAATTGTTTCGGGCATTAGGTCTTTAAAAAAAGTAACCAATAACTTTTCTGGCGCATTCCTTACGCTAGCCGGATTATTAATAATTTTTAAAGAATCTGGCAGATGCTCAAGTAGGTGTGTATAGGTAATATAGTTCATATTAAAAGGGGGTTCCTGCCTCATCAAAAGAACATCAATATCTGAAAAATCACTATACTTTGCAGGTCCTAATGCATAATGATCTTTTTTATCATCATTAACTTCAAGCGACTCTAAGGGGGCTCTAATTATACCATTTTCATAGGTAAGAACCTCGGGAGTATAGTGAAAGATTTTATAATTTCTATTTTGAGCTTCTAGGCATAATGCAAAGGTGGTATCACCCTCGATATTTAAAGAACTTATATGATCCATCTGAAAAGCAACCCTAAGAGTCATCATAATTTTTTCCTTTTAATTTCAGAGCTACATTATATACCTCTTTTCTTGAAAGATTGGTAAATTTTGAAACTTCTTTTGATGCCTCTGAGGCTGACATTGTAGATAGAGCATCCATTAACATTAACTCGATATCAATATCTTTTTCATTGGAAGCATCCGGACCCGAAACCACAATAACTATTTCACCCTTTAGAGAATCTCTACTCGATATCTCTTTTAAAACATCACTTATGTTACCGTTTATAAT
Source organism: Alphaproteobacteria bacterium (assembly GCA_018658685.1). Classification (GTDB taxonomy): domain Bacteria; phylum Pseudomonadota; class Alphaproteobacteria; order MED-G09; family MED-G09; genus MED-G09. The sequence goes on along the minus strand of JABHUT010000073.1, from coordinate 1,530 downwards.
TTCCTCAAATTTTTTGGTAAGCTCACGACAAATTGCGACTTTTCTGTTTCCTAGAATTTCTTTTAAAGCCATTAAAGTATCATTAATTCTTTTAGCGCTCTCAAATATAATTATTGAAGCATTTATATTACTTATTTCAATCAAATAGTCTGATCTTGAAGATTTCTTTGTTGGAAGAAATCCTACAAATAAAAATTTGTCTGAAGGGATTCCCGATAAAGTTAGGGCCATGACAGGGGAGCTGACCCCAGGAGCAGATGAAACATTAAAGCCACTCTTTTTTATATCCCTTATAAGTTTATATCCAGGGTCAGAAATGAGAGGGGTTCCCGCATCTGATACCAAGGAAATATTTTTACCATCGCCTAGTTCATTTATAATCTTTTCTCTAGCCTTAGCTGTGCTGTGCTCATGATAAGACTTTAGTGTTGCCTTTATGTTGTAATGATTTGTAAGTTTTATCGTTGTTCGTGTATCTTCACAGTAAATTATATCTGATTGCTCTAGTGTCTCAATAGCCCTAAGAGTTATATCTTTCAAATTACCAATAGGGAGAGAAACAATAGTCAAGGATCCCCTTAGTGAACTATTCTTTTTCAACTAAAAGCTCCCTAGAAAAAAGATCAAATGCAACAGATCGATGCGATATTTTATGCTTTATAATTGGATCCATTTCTCCAAAAGTTATATCATAATTTCTGGGAATAAAAATTGGATCATAACCAAAGCCAAGATTTCCTTTTGGTGGAAAATTTAAATTTCCATTTATTTTTCCTTTAAAAATTCTACTTTCACCATCCGGCCAACACACAGCTAGAGCACAAATAAAATATGCAGAATAATTACTGGAGCCAATCTCTATTAGTTTCTTTTCTATGTCTTTTGAGGCTTTTAAAAAATCTTTTTTTGGCCCAGCCCATCTAGCAGAGAAAATTCCTGGATCCCCGTCCAAATCATCTACACAAAGCCCTGAATCATCTGAAAGGGCTATTTGGCCGCAAAAATTTGCAGTCTCAGAGGCCTTTATAAGAGCATTTTCTTCAAATGAATCTCCATTTTCTTCTGGTTCTTTCATTCCAAAATTTTCAGATGAACTTACATCTACTTCATAGCGAGACAAAAGATCTTTAATCTCTGAGACCTTACCTTGATTATGGCTCGCAATAATTAATTTATGACCGTTAATCTTTCTATTCATAATGATTTTAAGAAAATATTTCTTTTTGTATATTATTTATCTCTTGAACGCCCTTTTGAGCCAACACCAATAGCTCATTAAACTTTTTTTCAGAAAAGGGTGATGTTTCTGCTGCAGCCTGAATCTCTACTACACCTCCTTTATCCGTCAGAACAAAGTTTGCATCAGCCTCAGCCACAGAGTCTTCAGCATAATCTAAATCTAAAACAGCATTATTTCTATAAATACCGCATGAGACTGCGCCAACACATCCTTTTATTGGATCTTTTTTTACATCGCCAGAATCGAGGAGGCTATCAACAGATTGTCTTAATGCAACCCATGCTCCAGTT
>JABHUT010000072.1 GCA_018658685.1 Alphaproteobacteria bacterium | reverse complement strand
TGTTCAAGATAATAGCAAACCGCAAATATCAGCTTCAGATGATGTAGTTGAGGATGTTGAAGTTGTTGAAGAGCGAATGTCTGAAGAAGACCTTCTTAAAGCTATGCAAGACAGCATGGTTGATAAAAAAAATAATAGACGTTCTTTTTAATAATGAGAAAATTTTATGCGTCAATATGAACTAATTGACAGTGTAATATCATATAAGCCCGACGCAGATATAGAACTTTTAGAAAAAGCATATATTTATGGTACAAAAATGCACGGATTGCAGCTAAGAGCTTCCGGTGATCCTTATTTTTCCCATCCCGTCGAAGTTGCAGGTATTCTTGCAGAATTAAAATTAGATACAACAACAGTTGTTTGTGCGTTACTTCATGACACAATTGAGGATACAGCAGCGACAATAAGCGATGTCGAAAAAAACTTTGGCAAGGAGGTTGCTAAGTTAGTAGATGGAGTCACAAAGTTAACACTTCTCGAGGGTAATCTTGAAAGCTCTAAGCAAGCAGAAAACTTTAGGAAACTTTTATTAGCAAGTGCTAGCGATATAAGGATACTTTTAATTAAGTTAGCCGATAGACTTCACAATATGAGAACCCTTCACTTCATCAAAGATCAAAACAAAAGAAAAAGAATATCTCTTGAAACACTTGATATTTACGCACCCTTAGCTGGAAGAATAGGTATGCAGGAGATAAAGGAAGAATTAGAAGACCTATCCTTTTCACATATTGAACCAAAAATTAGAGATATTATTACTGAAAGATTAAAGGTCTCAAAAAAGAAAAAAAGTAAAACTGTTCTACTGATTGATAAAGAGCTTAATGAGCTTTTTAAGAGCAATGATTTAAAATTTAATGTCTCTGGAAGAGTTAAAAAACCATACTCAGTATGGAAAAAACTAGAAATACAACAAAAATCTTTGGAACAGCTTTCTGATATATTTGGTTTTAGAGTTTGCGTTGAATCTGTTTCCGAATGTTATCAAGTTCTAGGAATTCTTCATGGCAAATGGCAAGCAATTCCAGGCAGATTTAAGGACTATATTTCAACACCAAAAAAAAATGGATACCAATCTATTCACACAACTTTAATTGGACCAAAAAATCAAAGGGTAGAGGTTCAAATAAGAACAAAAAAGATGAACGAAATGTGTGAAAGGGGTTTAGCTGCTCATTGGGCCTACAAGGATCAAGATGATGTAGGCAATGATTATCTTGCCTCAATAGAGTGGATAAATGATTTAATTGATATTCTTAATAGGGATGGTGCCACTGAAGAATTTTTAGAAAATACAAAATTAGAATTATTTCTTGATCAAATATATTGTTTTACACCTAAAGGAACCTTAGTTGCGCTTCCTCGTGATGCAACAGCTTTAGATTTTGCTTATGCAGTTCATACAGATTTAGGAAATTTCTGTAGTAGTGTTAAAATTAATGGAGTAGACAAAAGAAGAAGAACAATACTTCAAAATGGAGATGAGGTTGAGATTGTAAAATCCAAAACACCTGTAGCTTTAGAATCTCTTCAAGAGTTTGTTAAAACAGGTAAAGCAAAGTCTGCAATTATTCGATCTTTAAAGGAGAAAAAAACACATAACCAAAGATTGATTGGGAAAGCAATAATTAAGAGCGTTTTTTCTTCTCACAGAAAGAAACCAACAAGAGATATTCTTGAACGATCCTTTGGGCCACTAAATGTAAATTCTCTTGCAAAATTATATTCATTAGTTGGTGACGGTTCTGCCTCCGGATCAAAAGTCTATGATCTTGTATTCCCTAATAATAATCGAAAGAAAAGAATTAAAAATTATATAGAGGAAAATATATCCATTCCTATAGTTGGCCTTTATGATGATATGCCTGCAAAGTTTGCTGAAAATACATTTTTAGTACCTGGAGATAAGATTGTTGGAATAATTATTCCTAATAATGGGATAACTATTTTTTCTGTAAGTAGCGATGATTTATTAAAATATGAAAAATCACCAGAATCATGGGTGAAATTAAATTGGAAAAAAAATATTGAATTTACTTTTGTATCTCGAATAATTGTGACTTTAATTAATGAAGTTGGAGTTTTGAACTCAATTACATCTACTATTGCAGATTACGGAGGAAATATTTCAAATCTTATTTTAAATGAAAAGGATAGCGATTTTTATAATTTAATCATTGATATTAATGTAAACGATAATAAACATATTGGTGATATAGTTGACAGTCTAAAAGGTCTTCCCGTTCTAGAAAGTGTAGAAAGGTTTATTGGGTAATGTATTATGAATAAAGATGAAGTTATTAACGAATTTAGAGATGCAGGCGCCTTACTTGAAGGTCATTTTATACTTTCATCAGGTCTTCATTCTTCGAAATACCTTCAATGCGCCCTTGCTTTATCAGAGCCCTCAAGAGCTAAAAGACTCTCGTTGGCCTTAAGTCAAAAAATCAAAGAAAAATTTAAAGAAAATATCGATCTTATAGTTTCACCTGCTATGGGTGGTGTAATTATTGGTCATGAAATTGCTCGTAACCTTAATGTTCCTTTTGTTTTTCTAGAAAGAGTAAATGGAATTTTTGAATTGAGGAGGGGTTTTTCAATTAAATCAGGCTCTAAATGCTTACTAGTTGAAGATATTGTAACTACAGGTTTATCATCAAATGAAAGCATAGAGGTTATCAATAAGAATGGCGGTAACGTTGTTGGAGAGGCTTGCCTAATAGACAGATCTTGCGGTAAAGCAGATTT
>JABHUT010000071.1 GCA_018658685.1 Alphaproteobacteria bacterium | reverse complement strand
TTTTTAAGGTACTTATAATATATTCTTGGAATAGCCCATTTTTCTAAGGCATGTTTCTTATCTCTTCCTATTTTACTAACTTCATAAAAGAGAAAACGCTTATTTTTGGCAATATTCCACTCGCCTCGCTTAAAATTTTTTCCTGTCTTAGGATTTGGTCTTTTGGGGTATTCTTTCATAGCGGTAAAATATCTTATTGCATCAAAATGTTAAATCAAAATTTTAGATTTAACATTAGAAATTCACGTATATCTTCATGATGGCAAATGCTGGACCAAATAGAAAAAAAAGAATTCCTATAATCCAAGCGATGTCATTTTTCATTATATTCCCCTTATTATTTTTATTAAGAAATTATTTAATAATTATAACCACATTCATAAAAGAACCAAATAAATTTAACCTTAATCTAAAGGCTTGCAATCATTCTCCAATAACCTTTTTATAGTTCCATGCTAAATTTCATAAAAGTACTATTAAGATTTTTTTGGATTTCTTTGAGGTTTTTAGCTGATGGAATATCAAATTTTATAATAATTGTTATTATTTTGATTTTCATAGGTTGGTGTATCATTTCTTTGATTTTTTGGTACTTTTTTTAATTTTATATAGAGCTGGAGAAGTTATGGAAGATTTTATTAAATATGGGCAATGGGTTGTTGTCATTATTAGTTTACTTGGGATAACGCTTGTAAGCTCTACAAAACCTAAGACGCGTTTAAGCGGTTATATTGTTACAGCCCTTGGAAGACTAAGCGGTGCTATTTTATTTATTTTTTTAGATCTTTATGCATTTGTTATAGTAAATATTATTCACACCTTTATTGGCATAAGGGGTTATGTAAAAAATAAAAAAGAAGGCTTACAATAATTAGTATATAAGATTTTATAAGTGTCGGAGCGTGGCGCAGCCTGGTAGCGCACTTCGCTGGGGGTGAAGGGGTCGGAGGTTCGAATCCTCTCGCTCCGACCATTTATTTCTGATGATCGTGCTGGGGGCTTACTTCGCTTAAGTTAAAGTGGGCGTTAGGTTTGATTCAAAGTAGAGCTAGATGGTAATGTTAAATAATTTAGTTGAGGTATTTTTTAATTTTTAATTTCATATCATCAGGGAATTTTATTGGTTTTGCGTTTTTATCCAATAGTGCAAACTCTATATTTGCAGAAAATACTTTTTTATCACCTTTAAAAATATCTTGATCGATCTTAAGTCTTACGCCTTCTATACCTTTAAAATTAGATCTAACCTCTAATATATCGTCTATAGTTGAAGTTCCTATAAATTTTGAATTCATTTTATAAACAACAAAATATTTTGGTTCATTAGAGCTTATTAACTCTGAATGATTTACATCTAATAATCTAAGAAAATTTGTTCTTCCTCTCTCTGCAAATTTTAAATAATTTGCATGATAAACTATACCGGTAAAGTCAGTGTCTTCATAAAAAACTCTAATTTGAAAAAAATGAATTTTTTGTTTAATTATACCGGATAAATTTGATGTCATAATTCTTCCAAAATTTTTGTTTGTATTTTGTTTATTAATAATTCTCTTCTTGAAGATATTCTAGAAGTGTTTAGGATTAATAGCAAAGAAGAGGTTAATGAAATTTGAGCGTCATAAAAAAATTATTAATATCTTTAACACTATTTCTTATGGCATCCAGTAAATCTCATTCAGTTTTAATAGATGTTAGAACTTTAGAGGAATGGAAAAGCGGGCATCTTAAAGGCGCAATTCATATTCCTTTAAATATTATTTCCGAGGATATAAATAAATTTGTTAAATCCCATAATGAGGAAGTTTTACTTTATTGCAGAAGTGGAAATCGTTCAGGAAAGGCTAAAAACATTTTGGATTCATTAGGTTATTCTAATACAATAAATTTAGGTGGAATAACGGATGCTAGTAAGTTAGAGAAATTAGAAATTATAAAAAACTAACTTTTTATTATTCAACAAAACCTTTAAAAAATCTTAAATATTCAATAAATTTATCACTTACCCCTTCATTTTTTAAGTGAGCTTTTGAAACGGGAAGGTTTAATGGCTCAAAAGCAGGATTATTTAAGACTTTTTTGGGAAAATCATGATGAACAATTGCTGCCCGTCCTATCGCAGCAAAATCTACCCCAGCACCAATTATTTTGTGAACATCTTTTCCTGTACGAATATTTCCTGCTACTGTTAATAGAACATTTTTGAAATCTAAATCTGTAAAATGTTCTAACAATGTTTTTTTTAAGTTTTTTTCAATTTTTTCAGGATTCATGATTTTTTCTAGATTAGGATCTTCTTTACTGAAATTATCTGGATATTTAAAACAATCCCATAATGACATATCGATAAAATCAATTTTTTGCATACTTATTATCTTTTTACATATTGATTTAATTTCATCTAATTTCATCCCAAACCTCTCTGGAGACAGTCGAACACCTAAAAGAAATTTTTTTCCACACTCCTGTCTAATTCCATTAATAATTTCAAGAATAATTCTTGATCTATTATCTAATGATCCACCATATTCATCCTCTCTTTTATTAATTGTTGAGCTTAAGAATTGGCATAATATATATCCATGAGCCCCATGGATCTCGACTCCATCATACCCTGATTTTTTTGCCCTTATTGCTGCAAAAATAAAATCATCTCTCAATCTCTTAACTTCATCAAGTGAGAGTTCTCTCGAGTTTGTTTCATCATCGGAGGAAGGGCATACAGGTCTCTCACCAATTATTTCCTCAGGCGACCTCATTCCTGCATGGTGAAGTTGAGCTACGGCAAGGCTATCAAAGGACTTAATTTGATCAGTTAGACTTTTTAATCCATCAATATGCATGTCATCATAAATACCTAATTGACCAGGGAAGCCTTTGCCAATCGATTGAACGTGTGAAGCACATGACATTGTCATACCAAATCCACCCTTTGATCTTAGTGTTAACCAATTAAATTCATCATCTGACAAACATCCATTTTCATGACTTTGGGTATTTGTTAAGGGAGCCAGCATGAATGCATTCTTCATAGAAATACCACATGGAAATATTATTTTATTCTCTAATTTTTTCATTATACCAACCCTTTGTATCGATCTTTTACTAATAATTTATCTTACATGATTTGATAAATCTTAAAACTCTTAATGAATCTAATAGAACTCTAATTACCCTTATAGAGAATCGTGATAGTTATAAAAAATTCATTATTCGGGGGAATTTATAATGACTGATGTTCAAAAATGTGGTTGCGGTCGCTCGCCTGTTGAAAATTGCATAGGCTGGCACGCTCTTAGTGAAGAAGAATATGAGAAAAAAAAGGCAAGTTATGAGGAAAGGCAAGCGCAAAAATCAAAATAATAAAGCCAAACATATAGTCATATTAAATTCTAAATTAAGTTTTTTGATTACTTAAGGCTATTTTATGAAAAGAACTCTATTGGGGCTTTTTGTAGCCTTATTAATAACTTTAATTATCTCCCTTTCTGTAAATGGTTAGTCTAGGACTAAATAGGCGTTGTTCATGGGCTGGGGATAAACCCATTTATATTAAATACCATGATGAAGAATGGGGTGTTCCTGTTCACGATGATCAAAAATTCTTTGAATTTTTATCTTTGGAAGGTCAGCAAGCTGGATTAAGCTGGATAACAGTTTTAAATAAGCGCAAAGACTACAAACGCTTGTTTTATAATTTTAATATTTTAAAAGTTTCAAAAATGAGTGATTCTGAAATAGAAGGTATTCTATTAAACAAATCTATTATCCGTAATAAACTAAAACTATATTCAATAAGAGATAATGCTGTTATTTTTTTAAGAATTCAAAAAGAATACGGAAGCTTTAATGACTATATTTGGTCATTTGTTAATGGGAAAACAATTCATAATAAACTATTGAATACAAATGATATTCAAACAAAAAATGAGATAAGTGACAAGATGTCGAAGGACTTAAAAAAGAAGGGTTTTAAATTTGTCGGGACAACTATTTGTTATGCATTTATGCAGGCCACAGGTTTAATTAACGATCATTCTAAAAGTTGCTTTCGATATGATGAAATTAAAATTTTATAATAATATTTTAAAAATGAAAATAATTTCATTTACAAATTTATTACAAAGGAATATGTTTTAAGTAATCGTGATTTGATCCTATTGCCGCGATTTAAAATAAGGCGCTAAAACGGAAGATTTATTCCCAGGATTTCATTGTAATAGGAGTTTTTTATGAAAACTTTTTACGTTAATGCGCGTTATCTTATTGTCCCGGTGATGACGATTGCAACAATTCTGGGACTTTTTATTGGTAATTACTTTGCCTGGCTAGGTGTTATACTTTTTGGTCTAAATACCATCGTTGATACTCTTACAAAAAATATTCATTTAAGAGCGGACTTTGATGATAATGGTAATTCTTATGGAATAAAGAGGCTTCAATATGCTGTTATGTATCTTATGCTTCCAGCATTTATATTTCTTCAGGTTATTTTAGCCTGGCGCCTGTATCAATATACATCGGTTACGTCTTTTGAAACCCTATCATTTCTTGGATTATCATATCAAAGTGGTATAACTGGTTTTAATTTAATTGGATCGGTTCTATCAGCAGGTTTATGGGCAGGATTAGGTATAATTTATGGCCATGAATTGTCTCATAATAGAAAAGAGGGTTTTTTAGTTTCAAGGCTTATTATGGCTTTAAGCGGAGCTTCACATTTTACGTATGCGCACGTTTATAATCATCACCTTGATTTAGGTCATGAAGATGATCCAGCTACAGCACCAAGGGGAAGAAATGTATATTCTCACGCTTGGCTATCCCATGCCGGTCAATCTCAATACTCTTATGATCTGGAGAGAGAGAAATTAAAAAAACAAAAAAAATCATTTTTTAGCTTAAGTAACAAGTGGATATTGGGTTATTTGTATAGCCTGCCATCTATTTTATTGTTTGTTTGGGCTGGCGGCGTTTTAGGAGTGCTTTCCTTAACTGTAATTTGGGCAATTTCAAATTTTCTTTTAGAGGCTCTTAATTTTATGGGTCATTATGGTTTAATAAGGGAAAAAGGAAAGCCTGTTGAACATAGACATTCCTGGGATAATGATAATTTATTCACTAGCTGGTTCTTTATTGAAATTGGCAGGCAGGGCGATCACCACGTTAGAGGTGAGACATATTTCTGGGAGCTTGATGACGTTGATGCACCTAATTATGGAATTGGATATTTTTCTCTATTTGTTTTAACCCTTTTTCCACCTGTTTTTAGAAGATTTACTCAAAAACTTCTTGATGATTGGGATGAGAATAAAGCAACTGTCGCTGAAAAAGAGATTGCTAATCAATTTAAAAATCTCTCAATAAGTTAGTTTGTAATTATCAATGTTTAGCTTATTTAAAAAAAAATCTTCAAGTTATTCTGCAACTCTTATGCCTAGTGGAAAAGAAATTAGAGTAAAGAGAGGGGAAAACCTTTTAACTGCAGCCTTATCGGCCGGAGTTAAATGGCCCTATAAATGCCGCGTTGGGAGTTGTGGGACTTGTAAATGTAAAATTCTAGATGGTAAAATTTCACCTGAAATAGATTTTGGCTATGTTTTAAATTTTGATGAGCTAAATGATGGCTATGCACTTGCGTGTCAGACGGCCCTTAAGACTGATATCAAAGTGATGGTTAATTTAAAAAAATAAAAAGGAGTAAAAATGAAAAATTTAAAAGCAATATGTGCTATGATAATCTGGACAGCTTTTTCTATATTTGTGTTATATTCACTAGGTGCTCATATTCATTACCGCGAAATTATCTGGGCAATACCCACATCAATATCGTTACTAATTGTTCATATGATAAACATGATTATATATTTTACCATTACAGGTAAAGAACCATATAAGTGGTTCAAAGCCTCTTAAAATTAATTGAGTGACGGGATTACTTATATTTTTCCGTCACTCAAGCTATTTTGAATAAATCTTGATGAAATTAATCGTAATCGATAGAAAATAAAAATAGAAAAAATAATTAATCCTAAAATCATGCCTATCCACATACCCTTAGCTCCTAATGCCGTAGTGAAACCAAAGTTTGTAAGAAAATAACCAAAAGGAATTGCAAAAATCCAATATGATATAATTAGATAGATCATTGGAATAAATGTATCTTTGTAACCCCTTAGCGCCCCTAAGCTTCCCATTTGAATTCCGTCAGGTATTTGAAAAATTGCAGCAAATACAAGAAGATTTACAGCTACATTGAATACTAATACATCTTTTGTATAAAAG
>JABHUT010000013.1 GCA_018658685.1 Alphaproteobacteria bacterium | reverse complement strand
CAAATGGCAGCCAACTTCCAGGTACAGCTAAAACTACTTACTCCATAAGATCTAATTATACAACTGTGATGGATAATGGAATGATGTTTAATGCAAATGCATTGTTTAGTTATCGTGATAAAGTTACAAGTGTCTTTGATGGTCGTGTATCCGAGGATATTGAATTACTATCGGGTAGTTTAAGTGTGTCTAGAGATAGTTGGAAAGTAGGAATATTTGGTCGTAACTTGCTTCAAGAAGAAGGTCCGTCAGGAATGGCTGGTGGCCAACATATTATACCTTTTCCTCGAACTCTTGGTGTATCATTTGATAAAAACTTTTAAGGCTACTTAATAGTTAAAAATTAAAAGACCAAGAAATCTATTGTTTCTTGGTCTTTTTTATAGGGGTAAAATGGTAAAAATTAAACCACATCACGTTCATCTTATATGTAATGCTAAATACCATGATACGGATTTTGCTCGTACAGAATTAGTTAAACTTTTTTCTGAGCATGACGATCTTGGTGTTTCAATTTCTCAAGATTACAGTGATTTTTATAAATTTAAAGATTCAGATTTATTGATTACTTATACTTGTGACTTGTCACCGGCTCAAAAGGAGGTTGATGCCCTTCGATCCTTCCTAAATGAAGGTGGAAAATGGTTTGGATTGCATGGAACAAATGCTCTCATTGAATTTGTTGGAGAGATGCAAATAGTTGATGGTCTCGAGATTCCTGGAAAAACTGATACCCCAAACAAGAATCCTGAATTAATGGAGCTACTGGGAAGTCGCTTTGTTGCCCATCCACCAAATATGAATATTAAAGTAAAAGTTAATGATAAGTCTCATCCAATCACAAAAGATTTAAATGATTTTGAAATTTTTGATGAGCCTTATTATTGTGAATTTTCTGATGGTATAAAGGTGCTTTTAGAATCTAGATATACAGATGATGCTGACGCCTACATCCATTCTTCATGGAAAGAAGATATTCCGAGACCTCAAATGTATCTTCATAAAGTAGGTAAGGGTGGCGTATTATATCTTATGCTTGGTCATTGCAGAGGTAAATATGATATGAGGCCTTTTATGGATGAGTGTCCTGTTGATAGGGGTGGTTGGGAAAGTGAAGCATTTTATGAGTTACTAAGACGTGGTATAAAATGGGGAATAAATAAAATATAGGTGTAGCTATGAAAATGTATGATTATCCAGCTCCTAATGCACAAAAAGTAAGAATTTTTGCTTATGAAAAAAATATTTCAATAGAATATATCCCTGTTGATCTAATCAAACATGCGCTTAGAACACCAGAAATGCTGAAAAAAAATCCTTTAGGAACAGTTCCTTTTTTGGAATTAGATGATGGTACTATTATAAGAGAGTCTAGGGCTATTATTGAATATCTTGAGGGAATAAAAAGTGAAATAAACATGCTTGGTGAAACGCCCTTGGAAAAAGCAAAGATACAAGAGGTTGATAGATTAGCTGAATTAGGACTAATGATTGAGCTGGGTCATCACGTTCATAATATCTCTCCTTTTTTTGCAGATAAGGGCCCTCAATCTAGTGAAGCTTCAGAAATGGCTTTAAATTGTTACACAAAAAATTTAGATATTTTTGAAAAAATTATTTCAGGAGAACAATTCATTATATTTGATAGGCCAACGGTTGCAGATTGTACTCTTTTTTCAACATTCACCTTTGCTGAGAGTATAGGTGTAAAGATTCAAGAAGATTATACAAAATTAATGTCTTGGTATAAGAGTTTTGGAGGTAGGAAAAGTGCGAAAGCCTAAAAAAAATAATGAAATTTTTGGCAAAGTATTAAAAAATAGACCAAAACCTTATTTTCAGGAAATTATAAGCCAGGACCATATAATGGCTCCTTCTGTATTAAAAGAGGAGTCATGCTCATATATTGGTTGTGATGATGTTGATAGAGAGCGCTATTTTAGTAAAAAATTTCATAATCTTGAAATTGAAAGTATATGGAATAAAGTTTGGCAATTTGCATGCCGCGAGGAAGATATCCCCCTTTCAGGTGATTATTATGTCTATGATATAGTTGATCAGTCAATATTGATTGTAAGAACTGGGGATGGAAAAATAAAAGCTTATTATAATTCTTGCTTGCATAGAGGAACACAACTCAAGCCCTCTAATACTTGTGGTTTTTCAGAAGTCTTAAAATGTCCATTTCATGGATGGTCATGGTCCCTGGACGGAAAGTTAGAGAATATTCCTTGTGATTGGGATTTTCCTCATGTTGATAAAAGAGATTTTATGCTTCCAGAGGTAAAGTGTGATATTTGGGGTGGTTTTATATTTATAAATCTTGACGAGAACTCAGAATCTTTAAAGGATTTCCTATCTGTATTGCCCAATCATTTTAAAGATTGGGATATGAGTAAAAGAAGAAAAGCTGCGCATGTTGCAAAAATAGTACCTTGTAATTGGAAATTTGCTATCGAAGCTTTTTTAGAAGGTTATCACGTTAGCGAAACACATCCTCAAGCTCTTCCATATACTGGAGATATAAATTGCCAATATGATCATTGGGGTCCTAATATTAGCAGAATGATGTCTGGCCTTGGTACTCCTAGCCCTACTTTAAAAAATAAAAAAATAGCTGATGCTGACGTAATTGAGAGTATGCAAGATTTAGTTTCTTATTTAGGTGGGGATACTGATAAAAAAAATATTAATAACAATATAAAGCCACGAGAGTTTCTTTCAAATTCCATGAAAGAAATACTTACATCTTCTACTGGTGTAAATCATCAAAAATTTTCTACATCAGAGATTATTGATGCAATACAGTACTTTGTTTTTCCAAACTTTATCCCATGGGCAGGATACGGTGTGCCGATTGTTTATCGCTTTAGGCCAAATGGACATAATCCAGATAAATCTATATTTGAGGTTATTTTACTTTACGAAAATAATGATGAAAAGAAAGAAACAGATCCAGGTATTAATTGGCTTGATGAAGATGATAGTTGGACAAAAGCTGAAGAGCTTGGTGGCCTAGGCGCCCTTTTTGATCAAGATGAGGCGGCATTTCGATCTGGTCAACTTGGACTCAAGGCAAGTAATAAAAAAGGTTCTACATTTTCACTTTACCAAGAAAGTAGGATCCGTCATTTTCATAAAACTATTGATATGTACTTATCTCATAAAATTTAAATTTAAGTTTTTTATAAAGTTTAAATATGATAAGAATTCTAAGGTTAAACAAGGGGAATTTAAGTTAAAATTTTTAAATTAAAAAATTCAACTAAATATTCTACTAAACAAATGTCCAGCCAAAATAAAAATAAACTTGTTACGATTTCTACTTTACGAAAACTAAAGAAAGCTAATGAGAAATTTAGCTGTTTAACAGCTTACGAATCTACTTTGGCTCAGAGAATAAGTGAGGCTGGCGTAGAGGTTATTTTAGTTGGCGATAGCTTGGGAATGGTTATTCAGGGCCATGATAGTACGTTGCCTGTTACAATGGATCAGTTGATTTATCACCTTGAATGTGTTGCTAGGGGTAATATAAATTCTCATATTATGGCAGATATGCCTTTCATGAGTTATTCAACAGATGAGCTTGCCTTAGAGAATGCTACAAAATTAATGCAAAATGGTGCTCACTCAGTGAAAATTGAAGGTGGCTCATGGATATGCAAAATGACAAGCACTTTAGCTGAGAGGGGAATACCCGTATGTGCACATATGGGTTTAACTCCACAATCTATTAATAGAATTGGTGGTTATTTTGTTCAAGGAAGGGATACAAAGAAGAGACAAAAACTAATTGAAGAAGCTAAATCTTTAGAGGATGCTGGAGCAGCAATGTTACTTCTAGAATGTGTTCCAAATGACTTATCAAAAGAAATAACAAGCTTATTAAAAATTCCAGTAATTGGAATAGGGGCCGGACCTGAGACAGATGGTCAAATTATGGTTATCCATGACCTTTTAGGTATTTCATGTCTAGAAAAACCACCTAAATTCGTAAAAGATTTCTTAAAAGGTTCATCTTCAATTGAAGCAGCCCTTGGAAAATATGTTAAGAGTGTTAAATCTAAAAAATTTCCCTCAAGATCCCATACATTTTTTTAGAAATGAAAATTATTTCTTCAGAAATTCAGGCTAAGGAAGTCTTAAAAAATTATACTGATATTGTTTTAGTTCCAACAATGGGTAATCTCCATGATGGTCATATAAGCCTAGTTAATAAAGCAAAAGAAATAGGAAAAACGATTGTATCTTCAATATTTATTAATCCGCTTCAATTTGGTGTTAATGAAGACTTTGACAGTTATCCAAGAACATTAGAGAACGACCTTATTCAATTGGAGAGTGCGGGGAGCCATTTTGTATTTCATCCATCAAAAGAAATTTTAGAGGGTATTAAGAACAGAAAGGCGCCACCTTTAAGCAAAAAGATGTGCGGTAAAACTCGTCCAGAACATTTTGATGGAGTTGTGACAATAGTTGGTAAATTGTTTGAGGTTATTAAGCCTCAATTTGCTGTCTTTGGTCTTAAAGACTACCAGCAATTTTTAATAATAAAGAATCTTGCTTCTTTAAGTGATTTTGAAACTGAAATTATTGGGAGTGATATTGTTCGAGAAAATGATGGTCTTGCAATGTCTTCCAGGAATAATCTTTTGACATCGGATAATCGATTGCTTGCACCAGAAATTTATAAAAGATTATGCTGGATAAAGGAAAATATATCGAATAAATCTAATGAAATCCTTATCAAAGACTCAATTGATTTTTTCAAGAAAAAAGGATTGGTGCCTGAGTATCTTAAGATATGTGATCCAGATACTTTAGAGGATTTAAATCACTTTTCTGGTAGAGCATTAATTGCTATAGCTATCAAGCTCGGGGCTGTTCGATTAATTGACAATATTCTTTTAGATTAAAATATTTTAGTGAATTAGTTTTAGGATGATAAAATGAAAAAGACGTTACTAAGGTCAAAATTACATAGAATAAATATTACTCAGGTTGAGCTAGATTATGAAGGATCATGTGCAGTTGATGTTGAAATTTTAGCAAAGGGTAATATGCAAGAATATGAAAAAATTGATATTTATAATGTTACGAATGGTGAAAGATTTTCTACCTATCTTATGGCTGCTGAGGCAGGATCAAAAACTGTATCAATTAATGGGGCCGCAGCTCATAAAGCTTCACCTAATGATATTATTATTATTTGCTCTTACGGTTTATTCGATGAAGAAGAGGCCTCAAAACATGAACCAGTCTTAGTTTATTTTGATGATAAAAATAATATAAAATCTATAAAGAATGCTATTCCAGAACAAAAGTTAAAATGAAAAGTATTCTAGTTTTTTTATTCCTGACATTTCTATCTTCTTGTGCTTATTTTGAAAACGAGGTTTTTGAAAATAATAATCAAAATATAATATTAGAACCTGAAGAGGAAGCAGATGATAAATCTTTCTTTGGTCCAGGGTATAGTTTTTGGAAAGAACTTCGTTCTGTCGAAAGAGGTAAGATAGAACTTTCTAGGGAATATAAAAATTTAAAAAAAAAACCAAATGGTTATACATCATGGATAGGGCATTCTTCTTTTATTATTAATAACTTTGATCTAAATATTATTACTGATCCAATTTTTTCAGAAAGAGCTTCTCCATTTTCTTTTTTTGGACCTAAAAGGCTCATCCCTCCAGCAATAGATTATGAGGATCTTCCTAATATTGATGTTATTGTTATAAGTCATAATCATTACGACCATCTTGATAAAAAAACTATTAAAAATTTAAATAGAATAAATCCTGATATAATTTATTTAGTTCCTTTGAAATTAAAAAAGTGGTTTCAGAGCATGGGCATTAAAAATGTTTATGAGTTTAATTGGTGGGAAGAAAAGAAAATTAAAAATACGACATTTACATTCGTTCCAGTACAGCATTGGTCGAGAAGAGGCCTTTTTGATAGAAATAAAACTCTTTGGGGAGGCTGGTGGATTGAAAATGATAATATTAAGTTAGTTCATTTAGGCGATACTGGATACACCAATGATTTTATTGAAATAAATAAAAGGTTTGGTAGCCCAGACCTAGCTTTTATTCCTATTGGAGCTTATGCACCACGATGGATTATGAAGGAAAGTCATATGAACCCAGAAGAGGCTCTAAAGACAGCTTTTGATTTGGATGCTAAAAAATCTATTGGTATGCACTGGGGCACCTTTATTCTAACTACAGAACCTACGGAAGAACCAAAAAAAGTTCTAGAAAATTTAATAGCTAAAAAGGGACTTGGTAAAGATTTTTTTAGTACTATTATTCCAGGGAAAGTTTACCCGTTTGATCGTAAAAGCAACTAAGTTAAAAAATAACAGAAAAAATTCGATTTAGAAATAAATCAAAATTCAATAGTGAAGTATTTCTTCTGTCTTCAATACTTCTTAATTCTTCCGCTAATTTTGGATTTTTAAAATCTACTACATTATTTGATACCATAATATTACTCTCTAAAATGTTGGACAGTCTCCTCTAAGGGTTTGGGAGGGAAAGGAGAAGACTGTCCAATTGGTTTGAGGACAATCCCCTCAAGGGTTTGGGAGGGGGAAGGAGGGGATTGTCCGTTAGGCAACGATCTAAATGATCGTGTCTTGTTAGTTAAATTCTTTTCTCTGGGCTGTGAAAGCGCCTTCTTTTAGTTGAATACTTCTTACGCTTGAATATAGTACGCAGTAAGCACCCTTAGTGTTTAAGCTGTATGCCTCACAGTTTGATTTTTTAATACATGCATTTACGCAATTGTCTGCATTTTTGTATTTACTTGTCGTTTTATAACCAAGAACTGTTCCACCTGTTATTTCATATTCATTTTTATTTAAATCAGTGTTTGCGAATGCTGGTGATACAGCTACATAAACAGAAACAAATAGTCCGATAATTAATAGGTTTTTTAATAATGACATTTTTAACTCCTTAAACTTGAGTTTGTTATAGCCTAAGGAAATACTATTTATCAAATTAATTATATAAATGTTTACTATTTATTAAATAAATGTTATAGAATTCATATTATCAATTAGAGAGTATTTATAACATGAATTTATCAAGATTAGATTTGAATCTTTTATTAGTTTTTACATCAATTTATAACCAAAAAACTATCACAAAAGCCGCAGAAAAGCTGAATTTATCCCAATCAGCTGTGAGTAATGCCTTAAATAGGCTCAGGTATACACTTGATGATGATTTGTTTTTTAGGTCATCTGATATGATGAAACCAACCAAGCGTGCAGAAGAACTAGCCTACCCAATTCAAAATGCCCTTGAGCAAATTCAACAGTCATTAAGTTCTGAAGAATTTTCTCCCTTAACCTCTGAAAGAAGTTTTAAGTTTTGTTTACCAGATGTTGCTGCTGGAAGAATTTTACCTCAGCTTGCAGAAATTTTTCAGAAGGATGCGCCAAAAATCCAGGCTATTGCTGTTTCTACATCTAAGGGTGATCTAGAGAAGTTAAAGAATCAAGAGTTAGATTTTATTATTACCTCTGATGAGGCTTTAAGGAATGATTTTAAATCCCCTCTTGGGCAAAAATTTGATGAATATTTTAATAGTTTTGTTATTTATAAAGATCGTCCACAATGTGTTGGAAGAAAAGATAATCCATATTTCAAAGATGGAAAAATTAGTTTAGATAATTATACTGAAGCAAATCACGTTCATATTAGTTATGATGGTACGATAGATAGCCCAGTTAATGATTATTTGAAAAAAATAAATAAACAACGCAAAATTTCTATGTCTGTAAATTATGTTTCAGTTGCTAAAGAAATTGTAAGATCTTCCGATTATCTTATTACTCTCTCTGGTCACCTTGCTTCTTTTTTTAATAAAGCAAATAATTTTATAATTGCTCCTCTTCCCTTTGATACAGACGAGTACTCCGTTCGACTTATCTGGAATAAAAGATCTGAGAATGAGGCTGCGCATGCTTGGATGTTAAGTGTTTTATATAAAATTCAAGAAAATAGTTTTGGAAAAGATGGTGCTGAATCAAACCATTATTATACAAACCCTGAAAATAGATTTAAAGCTGTATAATTTAGATAGCTTCATAATTTGGTAAAAATTTAGCTATAAAAACAGCTTTATCTCTATTATCTGCACTCCATTTAATCGAGCTAGACACAACTTGCATAACAACATCAAAATTACCAATAATGACAGTGCAAGTTGGAAAAACTTTTAATGAAATGTCATTGTAGCTTTTTAGGTGATCGATAAAGTTTTCAATTATAGGTAGGTATTTATCTTGCAAAGGATACATAGTTATTTCTGCTGACAGTTTCATTTTTATTCCTTTTAAGAAAGTTTTGTAAGTAATTAAAAGAATTTAAAGTTCTTTAAAGTTCTTTTTCTATAGTTTGATCCTTTGTTAGGGATAGGTAGGATCTATTAATTAAAACAGTTGTATCACCTAAAATTTCTTCAAGATTCTTTATTGGATTATTTTCAATAATTTCTTCCAATGACATAT
>JABHUT010000012.1 GCA_018658685.1 Alphaproteobacteria bacterium | reverse complement strand
CATAAAGCACTTGATTTTGCTGCTACAGTTGGTAGTGCTTCTAAAAGAGCTGGAGTAAGACGAATTATTTATAATACTTGCTGTTGGGGTCCACCTGACGAACTTGGTGAAGTTGGTCAAGCTGGTTATGATAGTGTTAAGTTAATGGTGAGCATGCTCATGCAGGCGGGAGTTCAAACAACTACCTTTCAACCTGTTTTATTCATGGATAATCTACTTACTAGCTGGGCAAGAGAGGATATAATGAAAAATGATTTATATACTTACCCCCATAATCCAAGTCTAGAGGCAAGTTGGATATGTCTTGATGATGTAGCAAAATTTATGATAGCAGCAATCGATCGAGACGACTTGGTTGGAAGATGTATAAATATAGGGGGGCCTGAAATTTTTACACCGCCTAGGGTTGCTGATTTATTATCTGGCCACTTTGGAAGGCCTATTCGCTATGAGGAATTAGATTTGAAAGATTTTTCAAATAGGCTTTATGATATTTTTTATAAAGATGAAGATGATGGAAAAAGGGGAGGTCGTTCCTCTGATAGGGCTGCTTTTTCAGAAAGTATGTCTGATTTTTATCGCTTTAATAATATTTCTGAGCATAAGCCCTTTAAAGTTGATATGGCCCCAGTATTAAAAGAGATTCCGATAAAGTTAACCCCATTTAGCGAATGGATGAAGCAACAAGATTGGGATGAAGAGCTTGAAACAACTGCTGGATAAAATATATGGATCCTAATTTTCATGCGTTACAATTAATTGCTGAGATAGCTCTAGGTATTCTTGGTTTTTCAGCAATTTTAATTGGATTAAGTAGAACTAGCGATGGGTTTAGTGCACCTGATAATTTTCGTATTCAACTTTTAACGTATTCTGCAATTGGCGCTATGTTTTGCGCTCTTATTCCATTTGCTGTTTTTGGAGATGATCATCAAATTTCTTGGCTAATTGTTAATTGGCTCCTCTGTTTATACTCTATTTTAGGGTTGTTTATTTTTCCAAGACGCGTAACAAAATTGAGGTTAGAGGGTTATTCAGATTTATTTCCATTACCTTTGGCAATCGTTCAAATGGGAATGCTTGTTTTGAACTTTATTATTTCAGGTTTAATGATAATTAATTTTATAGAATCCAAAGCAAATTTTTACACCGTTTGTTTAATATTATTTTTAATTCAAAGTTCTATAGCATTTATTAGAACAATATTTTATCGAGCAAGCTGATGGAAAATAATTATCCAAAAATAATCAAAACAGATAAAAAAAATAAAGATCAAGTTAAAGCCGTTCTTAAACTCGGCTTTTCTTCAGATGCCTTGTTACGATGGGTTTTTCCTGATGCAAATTCTTTTTTAAATAGTTTTGATTTATGGATGGATGAGTTTTCTAAGAAATCTTTTGAGAGTAATATTGTTTTTTCCGAAGAAAATTTTTATGGTACCTCATTATGGCATCCGCCTGGTTTTGAATTTGACGAAACTGTTCTTTATTCAACTTTTGAATCAATACCTAAGGATCGATTAGAGAACGCTTTAAAATTTTTTGAAGAGTTTTCCGAATATCATCCTGATGATGCATGGTATTTAGCCTTTATATCTGTAGACCCATCAAAACAAGGATTGGGTATAGGATCATTTTTACTAAAAGAAGCTCTTAAAATGGTTGATGAAAAAAAAGAGAGAGCTTACTTAGAGGCTTCAAGTCCTCGGAATAAATCCCTTTATGAAAGACATGGTTTTGAGTGCATTGGTGAGGTTCAGATTGGTGACTCTCCCACTGCCTATCCAATGATAAGAGATGCTAAGAGTTAAAATATATTTTAAGGTATAAAATTCTGATAGAATAAGTATGGAGATAAAATGACTGAACTATACAAAAGTCCTACTGATTTTCTTCTTTGTGAGATTAGCAATAAGGTCTTAACAATTACCCTTAATAGGCCTGAAGCAATGAATGCTTTGCGACCTGAAATGTTTGATGGAATAAAAATGCTTGTAACTCAGGCTGAAAAAGACTCAGATGTTTCTGTTATTGTTCTTGAAGGATCTGGGAGAGCTTTTTCAGCAGGAGTTGATCTTAAAGTATTACAAGGTTTTGATCCAAAGGCCGGAAAAATAGGGGATATTTTTGATAAACCTGCTGCTGAAGCTTGGCATACAATACGTAATAGTCGTTGCCCTATAATTGCAAAGGTTCATGGGGCTTGTTTTACAGGTGCATTAGAAATGGCATTACATTGTGATTTTGTTTTTACAACAATTGATACTAAATTTGGAGATACACATGCTAAATTTGGATTAAGACCTACTTGGGGAATGTCTCAAACCCTATCACAAGCTATCGGTGTTCGTATGGCAAAGGAATTATCTTTTTCTGCACGTATTGTAAGTGGAGAAGAAGCAGTAAAAATTGGTATAGCAAATGCAGCAGAAGTAGATAAAGAATCTTTGGATAAACTGGTTAACAAAAGAGCATCACAAATTGCATCAAACTCTCAAGAAGCAGTAAAAGCTTTTAAAAATCTTTACGCTATATCTCAATTAGGACTTTCAATGGAAAAAGCACTTGAGGCTGAACTTGAGAGAGAATTTCCAGAAATTAATGATACAAATGAAAGATTAGCAGATTTTAAATAAAAGTATTTTGTGGGGTATTTATGGATATTAAAAAAATTAATGAGATAAAGGCTCAAATGGATTATGAGAGAACAAGAAACTCTCATCCAGAGGGATTTCCAAAGTTGCCTGAAATTCCAGGAAAAAGATATACTGATAAAACCCTATATGATCTTGAGATAGAAAATATTTTTCTTAAATCTTGGCTTATGATTTTTCGAGAAGATGAAGTTCCTAATCCTGGTGATTATAAAATGTTCAATAAACTTGGGCGTGAAATTCTTATAGTTAGACAAAATGATTATAGCCTTAAGGCTTTTTATAATACCTGCCAACACAGAGGTGCGCCTGTTGTTAGGGATGAAAAGGGCAATACAAAAATGTTAAGATGTCAATATCATAGCTGGGCTTATGATCTTTCTGGAAATCTTGTTAAGGTTCCAGATATGAGAGATTTTAAAGATTTTGATCCAAATTGTAAAAAATTAAAGCAGGCTCATTGTGATACTTGGGGTGGGTGGGTTTATATTTCTTTATCTCAAGATGATCCAGGTAGTTTGATAGATTTTTTAAATCCTGTTGCTCATGAACTAGAATGTTTTAATAGTTCAGAGCTTATAACTGTTTACAAAAAGAGTGTTACTGTTAAGGCAAACTGGAAAACATGTTTAGATGCATTTATGGAGGTTTACCATGCTCCAACAATTCATAAAGATACCGTTAATATTCTCCTTGATGGAAGTGCTATGGCAGCAGGTTTATTAAAAAATGGCCATTCGAGAATGGTCACTCCAAAAAAAATAAATCTAGATGGCGGTTTTTTGGGTGCAGAAAATGCTGATTATGTTCCTTATATTGAAACATGTGATAAAATTCATGCTGAAACAAATGTTGCCTATGGAATGTTTCCAAATTTTATTACTCCAACAGATACCTCTGGATATCCAGCAATATTATTTTGGCCAAAAGGTCTAAGGGAAACAGAATTTGAATGGATACAGATTGCTCCAAAATGGCCAGGTGATAAAAAACCAGATTATTGGAGGGAGCAGGAAATCTCTTTTGATTTAATTATGGAGGAAGATTTTAAAAATCTTGAGCCTATGCAGATATCTCATGACTCGGGTGTTTTTGAATCTATGCCGCTTAATTATCAAGAAAGAAGAATATATTATTACCATCAAATGATTGATGATTGGATTGGTAGAGAAAATATACCAAAAGATATTCAGGTTCCTAATGTTTTGGATCCATTTATTGAAGCTTAAAACTAAATGCTAAAATGAAAAAAATACCAAATATCGATAATTCTATTTGCGAACAGATTTTTAATAAAACGAAATCAGAAATAAAAGATCTATCATCTAAATTAAAAATTAATAATATTCCTTCAGAATTTTTTAAAGAGATTGTTATACCTCTTGCTGTTTATTTTAATTCTTTAAAAACTAAAGAAAAACCATACTTGATTGGTTTTACAGGGGGTCAGGGATCAGGAAAAACTACTCTTTCAGACTTTATTCAGCTTGTTTTACAAGTGGGTTTTGAAAAAAAAACAACTGGTTTCTCAATTGACGATTTATACAAAACACCTGAAGAGAGGAATATTTTAGCTAAAACTATTCACCCTTTATGTAAAATACGAGGTGTTCCTGGAACTCATAATGTTAAGCTTGGTCTTGATCTTTTGCATTCTCTTTATACTGCAAATTCCTCCACACAGACTTCCATTCCTTCCTTTTCTAAAATACAGGATAAACACTTTCCTAGAGAAAAATGGCAAAAATTTAAAGGAAAACCAGATTTTATTTTTTTTGATGCTTGGTTTGGAGGTGCTAAACCAATTTCTTTTGAAAACTGGATACCTCCAATTAATGATTTAGAGAAAGAAGAAGATCCAAACGGCATCTGGTCTAAATGGAGCAATAAAGAATTAGCTGGGGATTACCAAAATTTATTTAATAAAATAGACTTACTTTTAATGATTAAAGTTCCAAATATGAGTGATGTTTATGAAAGTAGGTGGCTTCAAGAGCAAACATTGCTGAAAACAATATCATCTAATAGCTCAGATAATAAAATAATGGATAAGGCTGAGGTCTATAGATTTGTTATGCATTATGAAAGATTAACAAGATATGTCCTTGAGGAAATCCCTAATTTTGCCGATATAGTTCTTTATAGAGATAAAAACTTTAAATTCTCTTTTGTTAAAAAGCCTTAGATAGGGTAAATAACTGTCCATGAAATTTAAAGTTGATTCTGGATTAGAGTTAGTTGCTACTGTGTGGGGAAATGAAAATAATCCACTTATTATTTTAATGCATGGTGGTGGTCAAACAAGACATGCATGGGGTAGTACTGGCGAGATACTAAGTAAATCAGGTTTTTATGTTTTTTCATTGGATTTAAGAGGGCATGGCGATAGCGATTGGCATCCTGATGGTGACTATTTAATTGAGTCATACAAAGATGATTTAATTTCAATTCTAAATCAAATAGAAAAACCTGCTTCATTAGTTGGAGCATCTCTTGGAGGGATGGTTGCTCTTTCATTAGCTAGCGATTTAAACAAAAGAGACATGGTTACTTCATTGGTTATGGTTGATATAGGTCTTTATCCAAATGAAGAAGGCTCTAATGAAATTGTTTCTTTTATGCAGTCAGGTGTTAAAGGATTTGCAAACCTTGATGAGGCTTCTGATGCAGTATCGGCTTATTTACCTCATAGAAAGCGACCGCGTGATAACCGTGGTTTAGAAAAAAATCTAAGATTAAAAGAGGATGGACGATATTATTGGCATTGGGATCCTAGATTTCTTGAAGATAGAGATGATATCAATAGGGAAACCCAAAAAGAAAAAAATACGAGGCTTGCAAAAAATATAAATATTCCAACTTTGCTGATAAGGGGTGCTCTAAGTAATGTTGTTACTCAGAAAGAAGTTGATGATTTTTTAACTATTATTCCTCATGCTGAATTTCGCGAAATTGATAAAGCTGCTCATATGGTTGCAGGGGATAGAAATGATATTTTTGCAAAGTCTGCTATAGAATTTTTAAAAAAAATTAAATAAACCGTAAAAGTGATAATTAAAAAATTGCGTATCCACCATCAACAACAAATGTATCACCTGAGTGATATGAGGATGAGTCTGAGGCTAAATAAACTGATATTCCTGCAAAATCTTTTGGTTCACCCCACCTTCTCATAGGCACCCTTGATATAACTTTATTGGTAAATTTTTCACTATTCTGGCTATCATTAGTCATGTCTGTAGCTATCCAACCCGGTACAATTGTATTTGCCCTTATTCCATATCTTGCATGCTCTACTGTAATGCCTTTGATCATTGCTCTAACACCTCCTTTGGAGGCAGAGTAAGGTTGAGTTTTAGCGGCACCTTCAATACCTGCAAGACTTGCCACCCCTACAACTGAACCGCCAGGATCACCATTTTTTGCTCTTTCAACCATATGTTTACAAGTTTCTCTAAGCGTAAAGAATACGCCATCAAGATTTACAGATAATACTTTTCTATAGGCATTTGTATCCATATCCTCAAAAGATCCTCCGTAAATATTGATTCCAGCATTTGCAAAAACTGAATCAATTCTTCCAAAGTCATCGACCACTTTTCCGATAGTATTTTTCACATCACTTTCTTCAGATATATCAACTTTATAAGTAAGTATTTTTGTTCCAAATTTATCTAATAATTCCTTTGCTGACTGATTTTTTTCTTCATTTCTTGCTAATATAGCTACATCACCACCAGAGGATGCAATACCTTCCGCAATACCAAGTCCTATACCTCCATTTCCGCCAGTTATAACTGAAACTTTTTTTGATAAATCAAATAATTTATTTCCCATGAAATTTCACCCCTTTAAAGTTTTCTGTCGTTAAAAATTATTTTAATAAAATATCGTAATTGTTATAGTAATTTTATATTGCAATTATTAGGCTAATTAAGTTTATTGTATATTAGAAAATTTTTAATAGGGAGAGAAAAAATGTCAACTATCATGATCGTTGGAGCAACAAGAGGAATAGGCCTAGAACTTACAAAACAATATGCTAACGAGGGTAATCAAGTTATTGCTTGCGCTCGCGATACAGCTAATGCATCTTTATTGAATGAAGTTGCATCTGGTTCTGAGAACATTAAAATAGAGCAGCTAGATATAGCTGATGCTGGATCAATCGAATCTGCTTCTAGTCGAATAGGGGAAGAGGCTATAGATAGCGTTATAATTGTTGCAGGTTGGGTTGGCGGAATGCCAGATAATCAAACAATAGATAATATTGATATTGATGAATGGCATAATACTTTAAACATTAATACCATTGGTCCTCTTTTAGTTGCTAAAGCTTTTAAATCTAACCTAGCAGCATCAGGTAATGGGAATTTGATGATTCTATCTAGTCAGTTGGCAGCATCAACTTGGCCTATGGGTGGAATGTATATTTACTCAACCACTAAAGCAGCCGTAAGTAAAGTTGGACAAATTCTTGCTCTAGATTGGGCTGAAGATCCAATTATTGTATCAATTATGCATCCAGGCTGGGTTCAAACTGATATGGGCGGTCCTACTGCAGAAATAACTGCTGAAGAAAGCGCCTCAGGAATACGCAATGTTCTTTCAGGTCTAACAAAAGAAGATTCTGGTAATTTCTATAAATGGAATGGTGATATCCACCCTTGGTAGGAATAATTACAATTTATTATTGTTATCGAGAGATTTAAAATAATTAGTTTATAAGAAATTATAAAACTTCTATTAACGAGAAATTAATGGAACAAAGAAAATTTAAACCCTTTGGGGAAGTTAGCGCTTTAACTCTTGGAGGTGGAGGCATTGGCCGTATCTGGGGAGAAAGCACGAGAGAGGAAGCTGTTCAAACAGTAAACCTAGCAATTGACAAAGGAATTAATCACTTCGATGTTGCCCCTATGTATGGAAGAGGCGAGGCTGAAAAAGTTATAGGACAAGCCATAAAAGGAAAAGATTTAGATGACCTTCACTTTACTACCAAATGCAGCTTAGGAATTTTACCTGATCATGAAGTTTATGATTATTTAAATTCTTCACTTACTAGGAGTCTCTCTAGCATGGGTTTGGAAAGAGTTGATCTTTTTCTTTTGCATTCTCAATTAATTGAGGATGATCATCAATTATTTCGATTTAATGAATTTCGAAATAAAAACTCTACAACTCTAACAAGTTATTTTAATGCAGTTATACCAGCTTTTGAAAAGTTAAAAAAAGAGGGTAAAATAAAGAGCTGGGGAATTGGCCTTGGCCAAGAAGAAGCCTTAATCAAAGCCATGGATCATACAAATCCACCAAACGCTATGCAGTGCATTGTAAATGTTTTAAATTCTGCTGGCGGTATAGGCTATACAACTAAAGATCTAAACTGCAATTCAATTTTAAATGAATGTCAAAATAGAAATATTCCTATTTTAGCTATTCGAGCTGTTCAAGCAGGTGCTCTAACTTCATCAATGGATAGAAAACCTCATTCATCTGGCCACGATAAAAAAGATTTTGAAGATTTTGAAAAAGCTTCCTTATTTAGAGAGCTTGCAAAGAATTGGGGTATAAGTCCTGCAGATTTAGGTCATAGGTATGCGCTTAGTGTTCCAAAAGTGAGCTCAGTTATTCTTGGGGTTAAAAATAGAATTGAATTAGAAGAATGTTTAAAATCTGAAGAAAAAAAATTGACTGACCAAGAAATCATAGAATTAGAATCTCTTTATTTTTAAGTTAAAAAAATTCAGTTAAAAGACCTTCTCACTCATAGGAAATAATAATGATATCTGCGTATTGGCCATTTAATCCTCAAAAAATTCCCTTTTTTTATGGTTGGATTGTATTTGCCTTAAGCACTTTAGGTATTTTATTCAGTATTCCAGGTCAAACAATGGGTTTAGCTGTTTTTACAGACTCTTTTATTGACGTTTTAGGGCTGTCACGTACAGAATTATCACTTGCTTATTTATTTGGAACTTTATGTTCATCCTTATTTCTCGCCAGAGCAGGAAGATGGTATGATATTTTAGGGGGCCGAACCATGATAACGATGTCCTCTATAGCACTTGCATTAATGGTTCTTTATATAAGTTTAGTTGATTTAATGAGTGGTTTTTTAGGAGGAAGTCCTCTAGCTACCTTTGGATTAATTCTTTTTGGCTATTTTGGTGTTAGATTTTTTGGTCAAGGTGTTCTTACTAGCTGCTCCAGAAACGTTCTTTTGTTGTGGTTTGTTAAAAAAAGAGGTCTTGTAGGAGGTATAAGAAATATATTTATAAGCCTTGGTTTTTCTCTTTCTCCTCTTTTTCTTGCAGGCCTAATTGGTATTTTTGGATGGCGAGAGTCCTTATGGATTATAGCATTAATTGGAGGTATAGGATTCTCTCTTTTGGCTTTAATTTTTATTCGTGATACACCTGAATCATGTGGATTAAGAGCTGATGGATTAGATAAGGATTCCTCGGAAATACCCTCAATTGAGAAAAAAAGTAATACTTTACAAGAAGTAAGAAAGAATCCAATTTTTTGGATTTATTCATTGAGCTTAAGTATTCACGCTTTATTTGGTACAGCTTTAGTATTTCACATAGTTTCAATTTTTGATGAAGTAGGAAAAGGAAGAGCTGAAGCATTTAGCTACTTTATCCCAGCTGCTATTTTCTCTACACTCTCTAATCTTTTTGCAAGCTGGGTATCAGATAAAATAAATTTAAAACCTATTTTAATTGCAATGTTATTTTCCTTTTGCCTAGGGTCTTTTGGGTTTATTTACTTAATAAATTCTTGGGGTTTTTGGCTTCTAGCATTTGGTTTTGGAGTAGGGGGCGGTTTATGGGGAGTTATTTCTAATTTAACTTTTATTAGATTTTTTGGACCTAAGCATTTAGGTGAGATTAGTGGTTTAAGCGCTTCACTTAATGTTATTGGAAGCGCGATTGGACCAGCTGCTTTTAGTCTAGGTTTTGATTTTTTTGGAAGTTATGTTGCACCGGCAAAAATATGTCTAGCTTTAATAATAATTCTTTTATTAGTCGCTATTTTTTTAAAACAGAAAGAAGAATAAATAAATTTATAATTATAATTTAGAATTCAACTATTGAGTGACTGAGATTTTAACTATATAGATTATTATCTCAGAAAATTAACCCAAGCTTTTGAAAGTGATAGAAAAAATGAATTTTAAAAATATTTTATATGAAAATATTGATACATTGGCTCTAATAACAATAAATAGACCTGAAAGTCATAATGCAATATCTCTTGAAACCTTAGATGAACTTAATAATGCCGTTGATTTAGCTACATCTGATGAAAGTGTTAAGGTTATTGCAATAATTGGCGCAGGGGGCAAATCTTTTGCATCCGGATCCGATTTAAATGAGGTTTTAGATAGAGATTTAAAAAAAGCATTAGAACCTATCATTCAAGGTTTAGCTGAAAAGTTAGAAAAGACACCTAAGCCAACAATTGCTGGCATAGACGGTATTTGTATGGGAGGAGGGCTTGAGGTAGCCTTGGGTTGTGATTTAAGGATTGCTACTCCTGATTCAAAATTTGCTACTCCAGAAGGTAAGTTGGGTATAATTCCAGGCGGGGGTGCAACTGTTCGCTTACCAAGAATTATTGGAAAAGGCTGGGGAATGGAAATGCTATTAATGGGTGACCCGATTGATGCAGAAAGAGCTTTTCAAATTGGACTTATAACTCGATTAGTTGAACCAAAAAATTTAAAATTAGAATTAACTAATATGGCTGAAACTCTATCAAAGTTTGCTCCATTTGTCCCCAGAACTATGAAAGCAATGGTTCACTTTGGAATGGACTCAAGCTTATCAAGTGCTTTAATGATGGAAAAGTATGCACAAGCTTCATTAGTTCAAACTGATGATAAAGAAGAAGGCATTAAAGCATTTCTTGAAAAAAGAGATCCTAATTTTAAAGGTAGTTAGTTAGATAAGAATGTCTTACCATTAATGTGGTCTGATATTTTCTCAGCCATCATAATAGTTGGCGCATTTGTATTTCCTGCAATCAAACTTGGCATTAAAGAAGCATCTACAACTCTTAAAGAATCAACTCCATGAACTTGACCGTGTTCATTGGTTACTGATAATTCATCTATTCCCATTTTACATGTACCGACTGGATGATAAAGTGTTTCACTTGTTTCCCTTATCCATTTATCTAACTCATCGTCATCATTTATATCGATATCTTCGCCTGGTTTAAGTTGTTTGCCTCTATACTCATCAAAAACTGGTTGCATGAAAACTCTATTAGCCTCTCTTAGTCCATTACGGGTATCAATCAAATCTTGCTCTACTGAAAAATAATTCGGAAACATAAGTGGATCATCAATTGGGTTAGAGCTTTTTAATGTAATATGCCCTCTACTTTGTGGTCTGCATAAATATACAAGATTTGAAAATCCATGATCTTGAGGAACACCAGCCCGCCCATGAACATCTTGCATTGCAATTGAAACATAGTGTATTTGAATATCTGGTATTTCTTTTTCGGGATGTGATTTTATAAAAGCCCCTCCAACACAAGGAGGATTTGCTGCATCACCAGTTCCAGTGACTAGGTACTTAACTCCTGCAAGCATTGTTCCCAAAAAACTAGCTGATCTATGCAGTGTTACTGGTTGTGTACATTGAAATTGGCTAACTACTGAAATATGATCTTGCAAGTTTTTACCTACTCCCTTTAGTTCATGGACAACCTCTATTCCGTGTTTT
>JABHUT010000011.1 GCA_018658685.1 Alphaproteobacteria bacterium | reverse complement strand
CTAAGTAAGTTTACGAGAGGTAAAAAGTAAAGTTAGATTTTAATATTACCTATGGGTAGGACTAAAAATGGATCCAGTATCTCAAGGAACAGTTGGCGCAGCCTTTGCACAATCTACTGCTAACAAAAATAATTTTATCAAGATTAGCTTTATAGGTTTTCTTGCCGGATTAGCCCCTGATTTAGATGTTTTGATAAGGTCTGAGAATGATCCGATTTTATTTCTTGAATACCATAGGCAGTTCAGTCACTCACTTTTTTTTATTCCCTCTGGCGCTTTAATTATTTCTCTTCTTATCTTTCCTCTGGTTAAGAAGTCCATCAGTCTGAAGACAGTTTATATAGCAAGTTTTTTGGGATATGCAACTCATGGATTACTTGATGCATGCACCTCCTACGGTACTCTACTTTTTTGGCCTTTCTCAAACGAGCGTATTACTTGGAATACTATTTCTATTGTTGATCCTCTCTTTACAATTCCTGCTCTAATCCTCACTGGAATTGCGATAGTAACAAGAAAAAGGATATTTAGTTTTTTCACGATTGGATGGATTGTTTTTTATTTATCCTTGGGTTTTATTCAATATGAGAGAGCATTATCAGCTGCGATTAAGCTTGCTGAATCAAGAGGTCATGGCGTTGAGCGTATGACCCTTAAGCCATCATTTGGTAACCTGATTTTATGGAAGTCCATTTATCAGCATGAAGAAACTTTTTACGTTGATGCAATTCGAACCGTTAAATCAACTACATGGTGTAAGGGTGAGACTACTAAAGTGTTTGATTATCAACATCATTTACCCAATCTTGATAAAGATAGTCAGCAAAGAAAGGATATTGAGAGGTTTCGTTGGTTTTCTCAAGATTATTTAGGCTATAACAAAGAAAAAAATCTCGTCACTGATATTCGTTATTCAATGATACCTAACCAGATTGCACCAATGTGGGGATTAATTATAGACGATCAACGCGGCATAAATGAGCATGCGATTTGGTGGACAAATCGCGATTTAGATCAAAGTCAGATAGACTTATTTAAAGATATGTTAAGTGGTAAAAAGTGTAGAAAATTTTAATAAAACAATAAAGAATTATAAGAGCTTCTAATTAATTTTATTAAGGAAAATCAATGAATAGAGTAATCAAACATACAGGATCTAAATATCCAATTATTCAGGCACCCATGGGGTGGATAGCTAGGAGCCAGTTGGCTTCTGCAGTTTGCAATGCTGGAGGTCTTGGTGTGATTGAGACATCTTCAGGTGAAGTAGATAATTGTAAAGCTGAAATAGAGAAAATGTCTGAATTAACAGACCAGCCTTTTGGAGTAAATTTACCGTTACTCTTTTTGAAAGATGACAGTATGGTTGATTTTTGTGTTCAACACGGTGTTAATTTTGTAACTACCTCAGCAGGTGATCCTTCAAAATATATAGATAAATTAAAAAATGCAGGAATAACTGTTTATCATGCAGTTCCAAGTGTTGAGGGGGCTATAAAAGCTGCTAATTGTGGTGTGGATGGACTTGTTGTAGAAGGAACCGAAGGAGGGGGTTTTAAAAGTCCTGAAGAGGTTGGTCTTTTTGTATTAATACAAGCAATAAGGAAGCAAATAGATTTACCAATTATTGCAGCAGGAGGCATTGCAGATGGAGCTGGAATGGCAGCAGCTTTTGCAGTTGGAGCTGAAGGAATTCAAATGGGAACTAGATTTGTCTCTAGCAAAGAAAGCCCTGTACATGAGAATTTTAAAAATTATATTTTTGATTCTCCTCTCAATGGTACTTGGATATTAAACAAAAGTTCCAAGCCGGTTATAAGAGCCCTTAGGACAGACTTCACAAAAGAAATACTTGATGCAGGAGAAATGGATATGGCCGCTATGAGGCGGATACAAGATTTATATTTCGGAGGCGATATGAACGCTGCTCCCGCTCTTTCTGGACAATCAGTAGGTCTAATTGAAGGGGTTAAATCAGCCGAAGAGATTATTAAAGATACTATAAAAGAATTTAATGAAACATGTTCTAAGCTTGGTGGATTAAAACTATGATAATAATGTCTGGCGCTTCCTTGGTCATTGGTTCTACAGGTCTAATAGGAAAGAAGCTAATCTTTGAGCTAGCAAAAAAAGATTCAGAAGTCATAGCTATAGCCCGAAGATCCATAAGTAACCTTCCTGAAAACGTAAGTCTTCTTGACATTAATTTTGATGATTTTCTGGAGAATGGAAGTCTTCCCTCTTGTGATCACATATATATATGTTTAGGTACAACTATAAAAAAAGCTGGTAGTCAAAGTGAATTTAAAAAAGTTGATTTTGATTATTGCGTATCTTTTGCTAGGAAAGCAAGAGAGGCTGGTGCCACAAAAATTAGTTTGGTTTCTTCTGTGGGTGCAAACCCACATACAAAAAATTTTTATTTAAAAACAAAAAATGAGGTCGAGGAAGAAATTAAAAAAATTGATTTTCAGGTCATAAATATTTTTCGTCCTAGCTTACTTCTTGGTCGACGAGAAGAAAGTAGATTTTTAGAAAAAATTGGACAAAATTTATCATCATTTATAAATCTTTTTTTAATTGGATATTTCAGAAAATATAGAAGTATAAAATCCTCCAATGTTGCTTATTGTATGGCTAATTGCGAGCAAAGTGATGGTGTTAGATATTTTTACTTTGATGATTTTAATAATAATTATTAAGTGAGAAAAGGAATGAAAATGAAATTATTTAATAAGAAAAATAAATTATTTCCTTCTATAGAACCCTATGACAGGGGTTATCTTAAAAAGGGTGTTCATGAAATATATTATGAACAGTGTGGTAATCCGAAAGGTAAGCCAGCAATATTTCTACATGGCGGCCCAGGTGGAGGATGCGGCAAACTTTCGAGAAGATTCTTCGATCCAAAAAAATATAGAATTATTCTTTTTGATCAAAGGGGGTGTGGAAATAGTAAACCTCATACTTGCTTAGAGGACAACACAACTTGGCACCTTATTGAAGATATTGAATCAATAAGGGAGGAGTTAAATATTAAAAAATGGCTAGTATTTGGAGGTTCATGGGGAAGTACATTAGCTATAGCTTATGCTCAAAAATACCCTAAATATGTTAGCGAAATGGTTCTCCGTGGTATTTTTATGCTCAGGGAAAAGGAGCTTCAATGGTTTTATCAGTATGGAGCTAGCGAAATGTATCCAGAAGCATGGCAAGGTTTTTTAGAGGAGATTCCTGAAGAAGAAAGATCTAATTTAATAGAGGCTTATAGAAAAATTTTTTATGGAAAAGATAAAGAAAAAAAATTATCTGCCGCAAAAGCTTGGTCAAAATGGGAAGCTTCTTGTAGCTTTATTAATTATAACCCTAATGCTGTAAAAGATTCTGTTAATGCTGAGTTTGTTCTAGCTTTTGCTCTTATAGAAAATCATTATTTTGTAAATAAAGGTTTTTTAGATAACGAAAATCAACTTTTAGATAATATTGATATTATTCGAAATATCCCCTCTATCATTATTCAAGGAAGATATGATGTGGTTTGTCCTCCCACAACCGCATATGAGCTTCATTCTAGATGGCCCGAATCTGAACTTATAATCGCACCTTTTTCTGGTCACTCTTCTTTTGAAAAAGAAATAACTCACGAACTTATAAAGGCGACAAATAAATTTAGTAATAGTTCCTAAAAGGAATTATGATAAGAAATTAGCTAATAAGAACAAGCAAAGTTAATAAGAGAAAATATTTATTTAGGAAAAGATATGAATAATACAATTGAAAAAAATTTAAATGATAACGGAGTTTTAAGATTAAGTTTAAACAGGCCTGACACTCTAAATGCTATGAATGCAGATTTAATAATGGGGCTTTTGGAAGGTCTTAATGAGGCTAAGGCTGATAAGAAAGTTCGATCAATAATTATTACTGGTAATGGAAGAGGTTTTTGTTCTGGTGCAGATCTAGTAGATGGTGGGTGGCCTAAAACAAGAGGTTTAACGCCAGGAGAAGCCGGTTCAGTTAATATGGAAAATGCCTTTAATCCTCTAGTCAAAGCTATTACGCAATCAACAAAACCAGTTGTTAATGCAATAAATGGAATAGCTGCCGGTGGCGGTGTGGGTCTAGCACTTACAGGTGATATTGTAGTTGCAGCTGAGTCTGCAAAATTCAAATTAGTTTTTGGCCCAAATTTAGGAATTATTTCAGACGTTGGTGCATCATGGTTTGTACCTAACCTCATTGGTAGGGCTAGAGCGAATGGAATGGGACTTTTGGGTGACGATATATCAGCGCAACAAGCTAAGGAGTGGGGTTTGATTTGGGACTGTGTTCCAGATAATGAGCTGATGGTGGTATCTGAAAAAATTGCTAATAAACTTGCAAATGGTCCTACAGCCGGACTTAAAGAGATAGTTAAGGCTCATGATAAAGCTTTATCTGGATCGTTAAGCGAACAATTGGATTATGAAAAAGAAATTCAAAGAGTAAGGCTGGACTCTAAAGAATTTAAAGAAGGTGTTTCTGCTTTTATAGAAAAAAGAAAGCCTAACTTCAGGGACTTAGATTAGATTCTGATATTAGAATGTTAGTTACTATTAACTTATTGATTACTTAATTATTGATATATAGACTGATTAAAAAGGGAGATTGCTTATGTATGATACCATTATCAGAAATGGAACTATTATTGATGGTACCGGCGCAGATCGTTATGTTGCCGATATTGCATTAAAAGATGGAAGAGTAGCTGCTATAGGTGAAATCAATGAGCAATCTAAAAACGAAATAGATGCAAAAGGTAAGCTTGTAACCCCAGGTTGGGTTGACGTGCATACGCATTATGATGGTCAAGCCACCTGGGATCCTCTTTTGGCTCCTTCAAGTTGGCATGGTGTAACAACAGTCGTTATGGGTAATTGTGGAGTAGGATTTGCACCCGTAAAAGAGAAAGACCGTAGCTTTTTAATAGAGTTGATGGAAGGTGTGGAGGATATTCCTGGAGCTGCATTATCAGAAGGTATTAATTGGCAATGGGAGAGTTTTCCTGAGTACTTGAATGCACTAGAATCATTTCCCCGTGCAATTGACGTTGCCACACAGGTACCTCATGGTGCAGTTAGAGCATATGTTATGGGTGAGCGTTGTAACTCAGATTATGCACCAACAAAAGAAGAAGTTGATAAGATGGCATATCTTGTAAAAGAGGGGGTTGAGGCAGGCGCTCTTGGTTTTTCAAGTTCTAAAACATTATTACACAAAGACATTCATGGGGAATACATGCCAGGGACTTTCTCAGGGAATGAAGAGATGCTAGCTCTTGGATTAGGTATGAAAGGTCTTAATAATTCAGTATTTGAATTAGTCTCAGATCACCTTGGTGAAGATGAAGAATGGGAGTGGGTTAAAGATTTTCAAAAACAAACAGGTTTAACTGTTACTTTAATAGCAACAACTGCTCCAGCTTACAAAGACAATAAGATGTATAATCTTGCTGAACAAGCTCGACTCGAGGGCCATGAAATTAGACCACAAGCAGCTGGCCGGCCAACTGGTGTTCTTCATGGTTTACAATCAAGCTTTCATGCATTTGTAGGACACCCTACATGGCGAGATAAACTGGCCTCTCTTGATCATGAAGATTTATTGATTCAGTTAAGAAACCCAAAAATAAAAGCGAAAATATTATCTGAAAAATCTGTGATTAAAAGTGGACCTATGCAGGATCTACCAACTTTAATGGGTCTTGTCTTTCCTTTGGGAGAAAATCCGAATTATGAACCAACTTTTGATGACAGTATTGCTGGAATAGCAAAGGCAAGAGATTTAGATGTTATGGAAGTTATGTATGATATGCTCTTAGAGGGAGAGGGTAAGGAGTTGTTCTATCAACCTCTTGGCGGTTATCAAAGTTATTCTTTAGATTATCAAAAAAAACTTCTTGAACATCCAAATGTATTATTTGGCCTTAGTGATGGTGGTGCTCATTGTGGTGTAATTGCAGATGCAGGCATGCCAACATTTATTATGACACACTGGGGAAGAGACAGAACACGTGGCGAAAAGCTCTCTCTTGAATTTATAGTTAAATCCCTTACGTCGAGCACAGCAGAAGCTTTTGGTATGTTCGATCGTGGACGTTTAGAGGAAGGTAAAATTGCCGATTTAAATATTATTGATTTTGATGCTATGCGATTGCATAGGCCCGAGGCAGTTTTTGATTTACCTGCTGGCGGTAGACGCCTGGTGCAACGTCCTGAAGGTTATGAAATCACTATTAAGGCTGGAGAGGTGATCTTTGATAATGGTGTTCATACAGGTGCCCTTCCTGGAAAACTTGTTCGAAGAAGTAACGAAAAAAAATTAGTTAACGCAATATAAATTAATTTATATCGTCCTTATTCAGTAAAAATTCATTTGAGGAAAAGTAATTATGTCAGATAAAAATTCAAAAGAAATAAGATCAAAAGTAACAAGCGATGGGAATATTGAAATATCTATTGCAATTGTTGAAAAGCCAATACCTTCGGATAATGAGGTATTAATAAAAGTAGAAGCAGCTCCAATCAATCCCTCAGATTTAGGACTTTTATTAAGCTTTGCGGCAGATTTAAGTACAATAAATACCTCTGGCTCTAGAGATGAAACAGTAACTTCAATGAAAATAAATCCATCCTTAATGAATGCTATGAAGCCTCGATTAGATCAATCCATGCCTGTAGGAAACGAGGGTGCCGGAGTAATTGAAGGTGCAGGTGAAAATGCAAAAGATCTTATAGGTAAGGTAGTTGGATTGGCAGGAGGTGCTATGTATTCTCAATACAGGTGTGTTCCTGCATCTAGCTGCCTTGTAATGAACGAAGGAACAAGTCCAGCAGATGCCGCCTCTTCTTTTGTTAACCCTTTAACAGCCTTATCTTTTTTAGAAACAATGAAAATGGAAAATCATACTGCTATTATTCATACTGCTGCCGCATCAAATTTAGGCCAAATGTTAGTAAAGATATGTAAAGATGACGCTGTCCCCCTTGTAAACATAGTTAGAAAAGATGAACAAGTAGAGATTCTTAAAAATCTTGGAGCCGAGTATATTTGCAATACAAGTGATGATAATTTTATGGAAAATCTTGTTGAAGCTTTAGTTGAAACAGGGGCAACATTAGGTTTTGATGCAACTGGCGGAGGAAATAATGGCGAATTACCAGGTCAAATACTCTCTGCAATGGAAATAGCTGCAAATAAAACCTCCAAAGAATACAGTCGCTATGGTTCAGATACATATAAACAAGTTTATATCTACGGCGGACTTGATCAGTCGCCAACAATTCTTAAAAGAGCTTTTGGTATGTCATGGGGTCTAGGAGGTTGGTTATTAACTCCTATGATTGGAAAAATTGGAATGGAGAAATTCCAAGAAATGAGATTGAGGGTTGCTAAAGAAATTAAGACTACTTTTGCAAGTTCATATGCTCAGGAAATATCTTTTGAGGAAATGTTGCAGCCTGAAACAATAATAAGCTATGCAAAACAATCCACTGGGCAGAAATATTTAGTGAATCCTCATAAATAATTTTTTTAATCTACTTTTATAAGCTGAGCATTTCGAAAGTAGAATCTTTTAATCAGTAATAAAAAGGAAAAATCTTGAAAAAGTTTTCTGAAATTGAAATAAGCGAAATAATTGAGTTAGCATTATCAGATCACGCAAGCTTCGATAACATAAAATCAATTTATGGTATTGGTGAAAAGGATGT
>JABHUT010000070.1 GCA_018658685.1 Alphaproteobacteria bacterium | reverse complement strand
ATAATATTTTAGAAAATTAAATTATCTATTTTTTATATCTTGATAGTCTCTTCCAGGGTTCCCTACGTATAATTGTCTTGGTCTTCCAATTCTCTGACTTTTATCTTCAACCATCTCATCCCATTGAGAGACCCAACCAACTGTCCTGCCAACTGCAAATAGAACTGTAAACATTTCCATTGGAAATCCCATTGCCTTCATTACAATACCTGAATAAAAATCCACATTAGGGTACAACTTTTTTTCTACGAAATAGTCATCTTCTAATGCTATTTTTTCTAACTCCATGGCTATCGCAAGCTTAGGATCATTCTTTAATCCAAGGTGGTCTAATAGTTCGTGACAAGTTTTTTGCATTACTTTTGCTCTTGGGTCATAGTTTTTATAAACTCTATGACCAAAGCCCATAAGCCTAAAAGGATCGTTTTTATCTTTAGCTTTGTTTATAAACTCTGGAATATTCTTAACAGATCCAATTTCATCAAGCATTCTTAGACAAGCTTCATTAGCTCCGCCATGGGCTGGTCCCCATAAACAAGCTATTCCGGATGCAATACATGCAAAAGGGTTTGCTCCTGATGATCCAGCTAACCTTACTGTGGATGTTGAAGCATTTTGTTCATGATCTGCATGCAATATTAAAATTTTATCCATAGCCCTTGATAGGGTTTCGTCTACATCTTTGTCTTCAGTTGGAACTCCAAAGCACATATTTAAAAAATTAGAAGCATAACTTAATTCGTTTTTTGGATAAATTGTTGGCTGACCTAGGGAATGTTTGTATGCCATAGCTGCTAGAGTTGGCATTTTAGCAATTAATCTAAAGCATGCTATTTTTCTTTGTTCAGCATCATTTACATCTGTTGAGTCATGGTAAAAAGCTGATAGAGCTCCAACTACACCGCACATTATTGCCATCGGATGTGCATCAGGTCTAAACCCAGTAAAAAACCTATTTAATTGTTCGTGAACCATAGTGTGATTAGTTATAATTTCATCAAATTCATTGTATTGAGATTGATTTGGTAATTCACCATTTAAGAGTAAGTAACATGTTTCAAGATAATTTCCTTTTTCAGCTAATTGCTCGATTGGATACCCTCTATAAAGAAGAACGCCTTCCTCACCATCAATATATGTTATTGTTGATTTACAGCTAGCAGTTGAGGTAAATCCAGGATCATAAGTAAACTTTCCTGTTTCGGAATATAATTTTGATATATCAATTACATCTGGACCAATGCTACCCTTATCAACATTGTAGTCTAAATCCTCATTGTTAATTGTTAGCTTTGCGTTTTCAGAGTTTTTATCTGACATATTTATTCCTTTATTATTAATTTTACAAAATATCGTTTATACGGTTTATCACTTCATCTTTGCCTAGACAATCAAGAATATTATATATACTTGGTGAACTTAAAGTTCCAGTCAGTATTGCTCTCAAGGGAAGGGCAATATCTTTAAATTTAAGTCCTTCAGAAATAGAAAAATCTTTTAATAACTGTTCTATATTAGAAGTATCCCAAGTATCAAGAGTTTGAAGTATTTTTTTGATTTTTTCTATATTGTCTTTTGTTTCAACTGTTAAAATTTCCTTTGAATCTTCATTTAGCTTAATTGGCCCCTCTGTAATTATAAAACTTAGAGATTCGATCATATTAATAATTGTTTTTGAACTTTTTTTTATTTCAGGAAGAATCTTTAAAATTGATTTTTCTTGTGATTTACTAAGACTTTTTTCAGTTTTTTTTATAATTTCTAGTAAATCTTTTTCTTGAGTATTTTTTATAAAATGGTTGTTAATATTTTTTAATTTTTCAATATCTAGTCTAGAAGAAGATTTCCCAATATTTTTGAGTGAAAAAAGTTTTATCATTTCTTCTTCAGAAAAGATCTCCTTATCTCCATGGCTCCACCCAAGCCTTAATAGGTAATTTTTCATTGCATCTGGAAGATATCCATCTTTTTCGTAATGACCTATTCCAAGAGCCCCATGCCGCTTTGATAATTTTGTACCATCACTTCCATGAATTAATGGTATGTGAGAAAACACTGGAACCTTCCAATTTAAAGCTTCATATATTTGTTTTTGTTTAGCTGCGTTTGTTAGATGGTCATCGCCTCTAATTATATGTGATACACCCATATCATGATCATCTACTACAACTGACAGCATGTATGTAGGGGTAGAATCTGATCTTAAAATAATAAAGTCATCAAAATTTTCATTTAAAAAAGATACATTACCCTGAACTTTATCATGGATAATTGTCTCACCTTTAAGCGGAGCTTTGAATCTTAAAACAAATGGTTTTTTTTTCTCATCTTCACCAGATTCTTTGTCTCTCCACATTCGATTATACTTTATGGGGAGTTCATTCTTTTTTGCTTCTTCCCTCATGATGTTTAATTCGTCCTCAGTGGCCCAGCATTTATATGCTTTTCCATTTTCAAGAAGAAGGTTTGCAATTTCGATATGCCTATCAATATTTTGATGTTGATAAATAGGCTCTTCATTATAACCAAGGTTAAGCCAATCCAAACCGTCAAGAATTACCTGAATCGAATCTAGTGATGACCTTTCTCTATCCGTATCTTCAATCCGTAAAAGGAATTTTCCATTATTGTTTTTTGCGTATAACCAATTAAATAATGCAGTTCTCACACCACCTATATGAAGATAGCCTGTTGGAGATGGTGCAAAGCGAGTTACAACTTGTTTTTGATCTTCCACAATAATTATATTTCCAGATTATTTTTAAAATACGATTCTTTCGCAAAACTTAATACTATTCAAGTAAAATAACCATTAGTAATAATTAATAAGATCTCAGAATGCCAACTAAAGTTCCCTGTACCTGCACTCTATCTGGTCCGTAGATTTTTGTTTCATATGCCGAGTTAGCTGGTTCGAGAGCAATTGTCTCACCTTTCTTCCTTAGCCTTTTTAGTGTTGCCTCTTCACCATCAATTAAAGCAACTATAATTTCTCCAGAATACGCGTCATCTGCTTTTTTTATTATTGCAGTATCACCATCAAGAATACCTGCCCCAATCATTGAGTCACCTTCAATTTGTAATGCATAGTGTTCGCCTGAGCCTATCATATGCTTAGGAACAGAAATTTTATTTTTTTCGTACTCAATTGCAGCAATTGGAGTTCCCGCAGCTATCTTTCCCATCATTTTAAGTTCGTATGTTTCCTCAAAAATATCATCATTTGTAGCTTCTTTATCACCTTTAATTAACTCTGGAGAAAAATTTCCTTTCTTATCAGGCGATGAGGCAGTAGGAAGTTTTGTGACTTCTATTGCCCTAGCTCTGTGTGGAAGTCTTCTTATAAAACCCCTTTCCTCTAATGCATTTATTAAACGGTGAATACCTGACTTTGATCTTAAATCTAAAGCTTCTTTCATTTCCTCATATGATGGGGCAACCCCCGTTTCACGAAGATTTTGATTAATATATATTAAAAGCTCATTTTGTTTTTTTGTTAACATCACTAAAACCTCAAACTTTATTTATAAAAAAGAACTAAAGTAGAACGATGTTTTACTTTTGTTCTCTATTTTGGTCAAGCCTTTGTGAAATTTATTTTAAGTTTATGATATTAACGTATGAGTTTTTTTTTGCTTTTCTCTCTTTTGGCTTCCTTATAATTAAGATATTTGCTTTTGAAAGTGATGAAAGCGAGGCGCTATCTTGATTATTAATTGGAGTCGCTAAGAGTTCGTCTTTTGAATTTTTACTAATATAACCTCTTATATAATGCTCCCTATCTCCATTGGGAGGCAAATCCTTTGATAGTTTTATTTTATTTATATTTTCCTTAAAGTAATAATTTTGTAATTTATATATTGATTGCTTTAAAAATAAATGAGAACAAACAATAGATGAAACAGGGTTACCGGGGAGGCCGAGAATAGGGATATTTTCGGATTGTCCAAACATAAGAGGTTTTCCTGGCCTCATATTAATTTTCCAAAAATTTAACTTAAAGTTTAATTCATTAAGGGATTTTTGAACTAAATCATAATCTCCAACCGAAGCGCCTCCTATAGTAACAATCATATCAAATTTTAAACCCTTTTTAAGTTTAGATTTAAGTGATTTAACTGTATCTTTTGCAATGCCTAGATCAATTGGTACTCCTCCCCATTCTTTTATTAACATCATAATGGCTGGTTTTGTTGAAGCTGGTTGTCTGAATAAATTCGTCCTTTCGCCAGGCTCATTAAGTTCATTTCCATTTGCTAGAACAGCTATTTTTGGTTTCTTATAAACTTTTAACTTCTTAAAGTTCATTGCACCTGCGAGTGCAACTTTATTTGC
Organism: Alphaproteobacteria bacterium; assembly: GCA_018658685.1. Lineage (GTDB taxonomy): Bacteria > Pseudomonadota > Alphaproteobacteria > MED-G09 > MED-G09 > MED-G09. Next base: position 1,597 of record JABHUT010000070.1, on the reverse strand, counting down.
ATCTAGTAAACAAGGGCTAGTAAGAAGACTTTCACCTTTAAAAAAATCCTCTCCTTGTTTTCTTATGTATTTATCTATTCCTAATTTATTTATTATAATTTCGCTATTTTCTTTTTTACAATATTCTTGAAGCACAACTCTTTCAGTGCCCTTTGGAAGAAAAGAGCCAGTAAAAACTCTAATTGCATAACCAGGTCTTAAAGAAAATTTCGGAATGTCACCTGCTTTAATTTCATCTCTAACCTTAAGTCTTAAAGGAAATTTTTTTATATCTTTCTTTGAAATTGCATACCCATCCATTGACGAGGTATCAAATGATGGTTGAGTTCTTTTTGATGATACAGTATTTTTTAGAACACGATTTATGCATTCATCAAGATTAATTATTTCAGTTTTGGTGATGGGTTTTATTGAATCTAAAATTATTTTTTTAGCCTCTTTAACAGAATTAGCTCTCATTTCTTGACCATTCACCTGATTTCCCGCCACTTTTATTTGTAAGGTTGATTTGTGATATAGTTGCCTCTCTGTCTATTCCCTTAATCATATCGTAAATTGTTAGGCATGATACTGAAACTGCCGTCAGGGCTTCCATTTCTACACCTGTTTGCCCTTTATTGGTTACCTCGCAAGAGATATGAATATTATTTTTGATAATAGTAATATCAATGCTTATTGATGAGATTAAGAGAATATGGCAAAGCGGTATTAGATCAGAGGTTTTTTTAGCAGCCATTATTCCTGCTATTCTAGCAGAGCCAAATAGATCGCCTTTATCAAGATTACCTTTGGTAATAGTCTCTATTGTACTTTTTTTGACTGTAACAAAACCCTCTGCTTTTGCCTTTCTTTTTGTTTCTTCCTTTTTGCTTATATCAACCATATGAGCTTCGCCTTTTTGATTCAGGTGGGAAGGTTTTTCCATAATTATTCCTTATTTACTAATTGATTTAATTCGTTACAAATATTATTTGATCGCATTAATCTTTCACCTATAAGAAAGTTATTAATATTATGTTCACCGAGGTAATTAATATCATTAACATTATTAATTCCTGATTCACTAATAACGAGTATATCGTCAGGGATATTTTTTTTAATTTTAATACTATTTTCAATATTAGTTTCGAAATTTTCAAGATTTCGATTATTAATTCCTATCATCTTTGGATTAAATGGTAATAATCTCTCTAGTTCTTCTTGGGAATTAATTTCAAACAAAATATCCATACCCATTTCATTGCAAATATTAATTAATTTTGTAAGTTCTTCATTTTTTAAAATTTTCATGATCAAGAGAATACAATCTGCTCCCCAAGACCTAGATTCAATAATTTGATAAGTATCAATTATAAAGTCCTTTCGAAGAATAGGAAGTTTTGTATTTCTTCTTATATCCTTTAAATACTCGGGCGACCCCTGAAAAGAAGGGGTGTCGGTTAAAATAGACAGACAAGCCGCGCCACCTCTTTCATATTCTTTAGCTATTTCTATATGATTAAAGTCTTCCTTAATAACGCCTTTAGATGGGCTTGCTTTTTTTACTTCAGCAATAATTCCAGCCTTTCCTAATTCATTCTTTTTTTTCAATTCATTT
>JABHUT010000069.1 GCA_018658685.1 Alphaproteobacteria bacterium | reverse complement strand
TAAAGAAAAGGGTTATGACTTTAGTAAATTTAAAGACACTCAGTTAACGGATCATTATCATTATACAATTTTTCCAAATATGTCCTTTAGTGTAAAACCAGATGGTATGCAATGGTTGAGGGGAAGTCCTCATCCTACTGAACCAGGAAAGTGTATTTTTGATTATTGGTATCTCACTCTTTTCCCAAAGGGTGTTGAAAAATATTATTCACCAGCCTTAGGATTGGAAACAAATATCAATACTAAAGTTCCTCATCTTAAAGGCCATTACACAGAAGTTGATGTTGGCCCTGGTATAAGTGAAGATGTTGCGATATGGACAAGTCAACAAAAAGGACTTAGCTCAAGAGGTTATGTTGGTGATTACATGCCATCACAAGAAAATAGAATTCGTTATTTCCATGAAAATATTGATAAATATCTTTTTGGCGGCAGCGGGGGTGATGCTTAAAATTTAAAAAAAGAGGGGGTTTTTAAATGAATTCATTGGAAGTAGCTGCTGATAAGATGGCTATTATGGATGTTGTATATAAATATTGCAGGGCTATTGATAGACTTGATCGGGAACTTCTCGAATCTGTTTTTCATGAGGATTCCATTCATCATCATGGAGAATATAAGGGCCCATCAGCACAATTTTGTGATTTTGCTTTTGATATTTTAGAAAAAATGGAGCATACACAGCATCTTGTAGGTAATGTTCTTATTGAGGTTGATGGTAATATCGCTTGGTCAGAGTCATATTGGCAGGCCTATCATAGATTGGCTAAAGGTAAAGATTTTAAAGATGCTGGAGGTTTTGTGGCTGACCATAACCCAGAAATAGATGAGGATATTTTTATTTCAGGTAGATATATCGATAAACTTGAAAAAAGAAATGGGGAATGGAAAATTCTTAAAAGGCAAGGCGTTCATGATTGGGTTAGATTTGAGCCCGCAACTGATAAAGGTTGGAGAGAGGGTCCTGGTCCTGCCCCAGGTAGAGGAAATAGATCGGACCCCGCATATGAGAGGGACTAGATTCTCTTACAATCTTTAATATTTAATTGGGAGGATTAATATGATTATAGTGTCTGCAGTCTTAGACTTTGAGTCTAAATCAGCTAGAGATAAAGTGATTGAAATTACTGCTGATATTCAATTAGCAACACGTAATGAAGAAGAGGGGTGCATAAGTTATTGCTTTGCTGCAGACCCCTGTGTTGATAATAGAATTCAGGTTTATGAACTCTGGGAGACTGAAGCCTCTCTTTTGGCGCACTTTTCTCATCACACCTACCATCAAATGGTAGAAGCATTAAATTCAGTTGGGATAAGGAGCACAGAAAATCAAATGTATTTGATTGAAAAAAATAAATCTGTTTATGATGAAGATGGAAATGCAAGAAAAGTTCTTTTTGCAGATGACTAGTTGAAACTAAAATGTCTTATAAAATAATTGATACACATGCGCACATTGTTCTAAAGAAAGGTTTTGGAATGGCCGGGAAGTATGGTCCTGAGGCAGGCGTTGATGAAAATGGAGTGCATTTTTTTCGTATTGGTGATTATAAAATGCAACCAATGAAGTATGATAATACTGTTTTTATGGAGAATAACCTTCGTATCGAACTTATGGATAAGCTAGGAATTGATCTTCAGCTTCTTTCCCCAAACCCACTTACAATGTTTCATAGAATCGAGAAAGATATCGCTATAGAATTTTGTAAAATCCATAACGATGCTATGGCGGAATCTGTTTCAGAATATCCAGATAGGTTAATTGGTTCTGCGGCTTTACCTATGCAAGATGTTGATGCTGCTTGCCGAGAAATGGAGAGAGCAACCAAGAGTTTAGGATTAAAGGCTGTATCAACCGGAACAGATTATCCATTTGGTTTAGATGACCCAAGGTTAGATGATTTTTATAAAACAGTTGTAGAACTTGATATACCTTTATTTCTTCATCCATCCTCAACTGGTGGCTCAAAAGGCCCTGATGATTGGCGAATGGGTAGATATGATATGAGCATCATACTTGGCTATGCATATGAAGAAACGCTTGCTGCGGGAACTTTAATTATTGGAGGTGTGATGGATCGCCATCCAAGTTTAGATGTTTGTATTTCGCACGGTGCAGGTGCAATGCCTTATCTTGTTGAAAGATTTTCTGAGATGTCATCATTTAGAGACTGGGCGCCTGAAGGTGTTAAAAAAAATGGTTTTAAAAATGAATTAAAAAAATTGTGGTTTGACGCTCATGTTCATGGAGAAAATTCTCAAAAAATGCTCTTTGATTTAGTAGGAAAAGAACGTTTAGTGTATGGAACAAATCTTGGTGGATGGGATACTCCAAAAGAGTTAGAGAGTTTTGCTCCAAGTCTTACTGAGAATGCAATTAAACTTCTTAGATTATAACTAAAAGGTAATGAAATGAGTAAACAAAAGATATTAACAAATCTAAATCTCTTTAAAGGAGACAATGATGAGTTAATAAATGATGCAACAATATTTATTGATGGAAATACAATTCGTTATTCAGGGCCTGCGTCTGGTTTTAATAGTTCATCAAATGATTTTGAGGTATTTGATTTAAAAGGTAAAACTGTAATACCTGGGATGACTGAATCACATGCTCATCTGTCTTATACTAACAATGGGCCTTTAGAGCTGGACAAAACCCCAGTTGAAGAAGCTATGATTAAAACAGTTGATAATGCACGTGTAATGCTTGGTTCTGGATTTACATCTGCTATCAGCTTTGGTTCAATTCATAGGATTGATGTATTCTTGCGTAATGCCATTAATAACGGGAGTATTCCTGGGCCTAGACTTTTAGCAGGCGGAAGAGATATATGCGCAATAGGTGGTAATGCCGATACCTATCCTGATTATGCTAAACCCCAAACTGATGGGCTTGCAATGATCACAGATGGCCCATGGGAAATAAGGAAAGCAGTTAGAACCTTGTGGAAGAATGGAGTTGATGTTGTAAAGGTAATGATTGATGGGGAGTTAATTTCTCTCCAAGGCAGACCTGGTGATCTTGGATATAAAGATGAAGAAGTAGAAGCACTTGTCGATGAGGCGCATAGAAAAAAAATGAAAGTTGCCTGCCATGCTCGTTCAGCTGAAGCTGTCAAACAAGCTGTTAGAGCAGGTATCGATTTTATTGGTCATGCGAATTATATAGATGAGGAAGCTTTAGAGCTTTTAATTAAGAATAAGGATAAGCTATTCGTAGGACCTGGAATAGCTTGGGAAATAGCATTTTTAGAAAATTCAGAAAAAATGGGATTTTCAAAAGATAGTAAAGAAGTTGATGCTTATAGAGAAGAGGTTGAACAGACAATTATATCTTATAAACGCATGAAAAAAGAAGGTATTCGTATTCTTGTTGGGGGTGATTACGGTCTTGATATTGCGCCTCATGGTACTTACGCAAAAGATTTAGAACACTATGTTAATCTTTTTGGTTTTTCAAATGCAGAAGCCCTTCATGCTGCTACAAGCCTTGGTGGTCAAGCTATGGATTCAAATGGCTCTTTAGGAACACTTGAGGAAGGAAAGCTAGCTGATCTAGTTATTATTAATGGGAATCCATTGGAGGATATTACCGTACTTCAAAATCATGAATGTATTGATACAGTTATGAAGGATGGATTAATGTATAAAGGGTTATTAAACAATAAAAGTCCTTATTTAATTAGGGATGATGTAAGTTAGCTATCTAAAGTTTACAATCATCATTCCTGTAATAACCAGAGATGCCCCAAAAATAGTCCATAAATCGATAGGCTTTGTTTGGAAAGCCATTAACCCAAAATGGTCAAGTAACAGTGACATAATAATTGTACCCGTAATAAACGTGCTTACATAAGTAGCCGCGCCTATTTTTGGAGCAATTATAATCGCGCCAAAAACTATACATGCCCCCATAAGGCCTCCGGTAAAGGCCCAAAGAGGAATCTTTTTAAGCTCATCTAGGCTAGGCAAAGTGGGTTTCAAAAAAAATAGAATTATCGAATAGATTATCACTCCTCCAAGAAAACTAATGAAAGCTGCTTGAGATGGATGAGTTAAGTAGCTTGAAAGAGTTGCATTAACTCCAGTCTGAATTGGACCTAGTGTTCCAACCATAATTACAAACAGTATTAGAAGAAGTTTGTATTCCATTAAATTTATTTATTTTCTACAAAAGCTTTTATGAGGTGGTGAGCTATAGCCATTTTGGGGGGTACAAAAAATTTTGAACTTTCACTTCCATTAATAGCGTCTTCCAATTCTTTTCTTGTAAACCATCCACCTTCATCAATTTCTATTTCATCTAATTTAAATTTTTCTGAGGTTGATTCAGCAATACATCCAATCATTAGTGAATTCGGAAATGCCCAAGGCTGACTTGAGTGATAGGTAGCATTATTAATTATTATACCTGCTTCTTCATTAAGCTCTCTTGCCACTGCTTCTTCAATAGATTCACCTGGCTCTATAAAGCCAGCTAATGCGGAATACATTCCAGGAGGAAATCTTTTTTGTCTTCCAAGAAATGCATTGTCATTATATGTTGCTAACATTATGACAACTGGGTCAGTTCTAGGAAAGTGCTCAGCTTTGCAGTGGTTACAAACTCTCTTATATCCACCTTCAACCATAATACTCTTTTCACCACATCTTGAGCAGTATGTGTGACTATTATGCCATTCGAAAACAGCCTTTGCTTGACCTAGCATTGCAAGCTCACCAGATTCAATTGGTTGTGATGAGAGTGCCATTAAATCTTCAAAATTTCCCATATCTTTAAGGTTTACTTGACTTTCAGGGTCATTAATTTTTGATAAGTCTATAGCAAAAAAAGCAATATCATCTAATAAACCCAAGAAAATAATTGTAGAATTTTCTATAATTTCTTTTTCGAAGAAACTATAAGGGAACCATGCTGGGCTAGGTTGATTATCTATAGCGTGTTTAGATGTAAGGCCGGAAATTGTTGATACAAATGGTTGACCCTTAAAAAAAGGTACGAACATTGATTTGTTATCAATAATCATTTTATTTATCCATTCAGGATCTGATCTTAAATAAGAAACTCGATCTAATGGATTATTACTAAATATATTTGGGTAGACCTTCATTAAAAACTCCTTCAGTATTCTATTCTACTAAACTTTATTAGTCTAATAGGCTATTGGTTTTTTCTATAAGAGTTTAGAATTAATAAAGATTCGTATATAAGTAATTTAAGAGGATATTTTGGATACTTTAGATAAGTCAGAGCAACCTGTAGATTCGAATAACGATGACACCCCAACCATGCCTGATGAAAATCAAAATGATTTTTTATCTTCTTCATCTCAGAGCACAAATACACCTATCTCAGAAAAAAGCTATAAAGTTTTAGCCCGTAAATATCGACCACAAAACTTTGACGATCTTATGGGTCAGGATGTTATGGTTCAGACATTAAAAAATGCATTTAAGATTGATAGAATTGCCCATGCCTATATGTTGACTGGAGTAAGAGGAATAGGCAAAACAACAACTGCTCGTTTACTCGCGCGTGCATTAAATTATAAGACTGATTTAATAGATAAGCCCAATATTGAGATGTCAGAAACTGGATATCATTGCCTTGAGATCATGGAGTCAAGACACATTGATGTAATCGAAATGGATGCAGCGTCACGGACTGGAATAGCAGACATAAGAGAAATTATTGACTCAATTAATTATTCACCATCCTCAGCTCGCTTTAAAATATATATTATTGACGAAATTCATATGTTATCAAAAGCTGCTTTTAATGGACTATTGAAAACACTTGAGGAACCACCCTCGCATGTAAAATTTATTTTTGCGACAACAGAGGTACAAAAGGTTCCTTTAACAATACTTTCTAGGTGCCAAAGATTTGACTTAAGAAGGTTTGATAATGATTTGGTTAGATCCCTTCTTCTTAAAGTTTGTTCTAAAGAAAATGTTAAAATTGATGACTCAGTTATTGGATTAATATCTCGAGCCTCTGGAGGATCAGCTCGAGATAGCCTTTCACTTCTTGATCAAGCAATTGCTTTATCTGAAAATGATGAAGCTTTATCAGAGGATTTGATTCGTAAAATGCTTGGGTTATCAGACCAAGGAAGAATAATTGATTTATTTGAATATATTTCAAGTGGCGATGTAGAGGCTGCATTAGGGGAAATTAGAGATCAAGTTGATATTGGTGTTGATCCATCAAATTTAATAGAAGCTCTCGGAGACTTAGTTCATGAAATGACTCGCCATAAAGTTACTCAAGAAAATGAAGACAACTTATCGCTTGGCCCAGAGAATATAGTTAGACTTAAAAGTATTATCGAAGATGAAAGTGTCAAAAGTTTATCTAGGTATTGGCAAATGATATTAAAAGCTGCAAATGAAATTAAGAATTTTTCAAAACCTCTTTCGGCACTGGAAATGGCTGTTATCAGAATGTGCTATATATCAGATCTACCTACTCCAGATGAAATTATAAAAAAAATTGAAAGCAAAGATATTTCACCGACTGAAAAAAAAACCCTTAAATCAAAGTCAAAGTCTTCAGTAAGTATGATATCAGGTTCTTCAGAAAAAAAAGAACCAGATGAAAGCTTAATTGAAGAGGTTTTAACAAAAAGAAGCCCCGAAGATTTTCACGAGATCATTCAACTAGCAAGAATACATAAGGATGTTAGGATGCAGTATGAATTGGAAAATAATGTCAGTCTTGTTTCTTTTGCGAAAGAGAAAATCGAAATTAATATTCTAAAAGGATCAGAGTCAATTGCTTCTGATCTTTCAAAAAAACTTTTTGAATGGACTGAAAAAAAATGGATAGTTTTAGTATCTTCGTCCCAAGGTGAAAAAACAATTAACCAAGAAAGAGAAGAATCTGATTTATTGATTAGAAGTAATATTGAAAAACACCCAATATATAAAGCAACAGTTGAGGAATTTAAAAACACATCTATCAAGCTGATCGAAGAAATACCAAAGCTTTCGATAGTAGAAAATGAAAACTCTAAAGAGGAATAATAATGAATAATTCTGAGATTGATAACTTAATATCATTGCTTGCTCGCCTTCCAGGTGTTGGCCCAAGATCTGCAAGAAGAATGGCTCTAAATTTTTTAAAAAAGCCCGAATCATTAATGAAACCTCTTGCAGAATCTCTAATTACTACTGCGAACTCAATTGTAAATTGTATAGTCTGTGGGAATTTGGATACTGAGGAAGTTTGTTCGGTTTGCAGTGATAAAAGAAGGGATGTTTCAGTTATTGTTGTGGTTGAGGAAATAGCAGATTTATGGGCTCTGGAGAGAGCATCAGTGCATAATGGTATGTATCATGTTCTAGGTGGAACTTTATCGGCAATTGATGGAATCGGTCCCGAAGATTTAGGTATTAATAGTTTAATTGAAAGAGCTAAAAACTCTGACGTTAATGAAGTCGTTCTTGCAATGAATGCTACTATTGATGGACAGACAACGGCCTATTATATAACTGATCAATTAAATGATTGTAGTGTAAAGGTTTCGCGTTTAGCTCATGGTGTCCCAGTCGGAGGGGAGTTAGATTATATGGATGATGGAACTCTTCAAACAGCCTTAAAATCACGACAACCTTTTTAAAAACCTTCTTGAACTCTTTTTATAGTAGGTTTATCAAGAGAAATGGCAATTAGAGAAATTATAACAGTTCCAGATCCTTTATTAAAAACTGTATCTAAAGAAGTTGATAATATTGACGATGAAATTTTAAACATACTTGATGATATGCTCGAAACTATGTATGCCGCTCCTGGAATTGGGCTGGCTGCTATACAGATTGGGATTCCTAAAAGAATGTTAGTAATAGATATTTCTCGTGATGAAGAAAATAAAGATCCACATATCTTTATTAATCCTGAAATATTGGATCCAGCAGAAAATCTTAGTACTTTTGAAGAAGGGTGTTTATCTGTCCCTGGTGTTTGGGAAGAGATCGAAAGGCCGGATGAATGTAATGTACGTTTTTTAGATGTTAACGGTTCCGAGAATAATGTTCGTTATTCAGGAATGATGGCAACTGTTATTCAACATGAAATGGATCATTTAAATGGTATTGTATTTGTTGATTATTTATCAAGGCTAAAGAAGGACAGGGCAATTAAAAAGTCCATAAAGAGTCGTACTCAAGACCCTGGTGAAAAATGATAAAGAATTCTATTTCCAGCTCGTCTCTTAAGGTAGTTTTTAGGGGAACTCCTGTTTTTTCAATAAAGCCACTACAAGAGTTAATTAATAGTCGGCATAGTGTAGAGGCAATTTATACTCAACCCCCCAGAAAATCAGGAAGAGGTATGAAAAAAAATAACTCTCCAATTCATAACTTAGCTCTGGAAAACAATATAACTGTTCTAACACCCTTAAATTTTAATGAAAAAAATATAATTGATACTTTAGAAGAGCTTTCGCCTGATATTATCGTAGTATCTGCTTATGGAATAATCTTACCAAAGGAAGTTTTAAAAATACCACAATTTGGATGCCTTAATATTCATGCTTCCATTTTACCCAGGTGGAGAGGAGCGGCGCCTATACAACGTTCTATGATGGCTGGGGATAAGCAGACAGGTATTTCTTTTATGCTTATGGATGAAGGATTAGATACTGGATCAGTACTTAATAATTTTGAGATACCAATTAATTATAAATATAATGCTAAATTTCTTCATGATGAATTATCACGCAAGGCCGCGTCAGAATTGATTAATACCATAGATGAATATGTTAATGGATCAATCGTTGAAACTCCCCAAGAAAATATAGGTATTACATATGCATCTAAAATTTTAAAAGATGAAAGTAGATTAGATTGGTCAAAAACTTCTCAAGAAATTTTTTTTTCTATAAAGGCATTGAATCCTTTTCCAGGGACTTGGTTCGAATCTAAGGAAAATAAAAGAATAAAAATTTTAGATGCCGAAGTGAATTCACTTTGTGGAAAACCTGGTGAGGTTTTGGATTCCTTAATTATCGGATGTGGAGAAAATTCTTTAAAGATTTTAGATGTTCAACCTGAGGGTGGAAAAGAAATGAGCGTAGATGATTTTCTGAGAGGTAATCCAATTAATATTGGCTGTATTATCAACTAATGTCATCTCGATGGAAGCTAATAATAGAGTATGACGGACTTCCATTTAATGGTTGGCAGAGTCAAAAAGATAACAGTGGCGTTCAAGATTTTTTGAAGACTGCAATTAAAAATTTTTCTAATGAGGCTGTAAAAATCTATGCTGCTGGACGAACGGACTCGGGTGTTCATGCCCTTGGTCAAGTTATTCATTTTGACTTGGAAAGACAAACTAGTGGTAATGAAATTAGGGAGGCTTTAAACAATCACCTTAAGCCTAACCCTATAGCTGTAATAAGTGCTGAAGAGGTTAGCAATGATTTTCATGCAAGATTTTCAGCATTAAAAAGACATTATCGATATGATATCATTAATAGAAGGCCGCCATTAACATTAGATAAAGGAAGGTATTGGAGGGTAGGTAAGTCTTTAGATATTAAATTAATGATTGAGGCTTCAAAATATATAGAAGGTAATCATGATTTTACAACTTTTCGTTCAACACACTGTCAGTCAAAATCTCCAATTAAAACAATTGATTCAATTCAGATAGAGCAATCTGGGTTAGAAATAAATATTTTCATTTCTGCTAAATCTTTTCTTCATAATCAAGTTAGATCAATTGCAGGTTCATTAAAGTTAGTTGGTGAAGGTAAGTGGGAAAGTCTAAAAATAAAAGAAATTCTTGAAAAAAAAGACAGAACACTTTGCGGACCTGTGGCTCCCTCAGAAGGACTTTTTCTAACAAGAGTTGACTATTAATAAAAATACTTTTTTAGTGTTTGATAATAAATTTCTGAAAGATTTTTAATATCCTCAATAGAGGCGGATTCATCTACTTTATGCATAGTGGCGCCAATTAACCCAAACTCAACAACATTTCCATAATCTTTAATGAATCTTGCATCTGATGTTCC
>JABHUT010000068.1 GCA_018658685.1 Alphaproteobacteria bacterium | reverse complement strand
TAGTAACAGGTGCTGGAGCTGGAATAGGCGAAGCAATATCAAAAAAGCTAAGTGATAATAACTACCGTGTTGGTATGTTGGACTTAAATCAAGATAATGTAATCGAAGCATCGAAAAAAATTGATAACACAACTCCTCTTTGTGGAGATGTGACTCAGGAAGAATCTATTGTTGAGGCGTTTAAAGAATTTGGTGAAACACCAGATTTACTAGTTAATAATGTTGGAATTGTTCTGTTTGGTCCTCTCGAAGAGCACTCAATAAACGATTATAGCAAAAGTTTAAATATTAATCTTTTAGGATCTTTCATTACTTCCAGAATATTGATAACTGATATGATAAAAAGAGGTAGTGGCTCCATCATAAATATGTCTTCAATAAACGGTATAAATCCAGGTATAGGTATAGGTGCGTATCCAGCTTCAAAAGCTGGGATTATTTCTATGACACAGCAAATGGCTATAGAATGGGGTAAATTTGGTATAAGGGTAAATTGTATTTCTCCAGGTTTTATTGATGCAGGTATGTCGAAACCAATCTATGAAGATAATAAAGTAAGAGCATTGAGGGGTGGAGCTGTTCCGTCAGGTAGATTAGGAGAAGCAGATGATATCGCTAATGCAGTTCTATTTTTAGATTCTGATAATGCCTCGTATATAAATGGGCATAATTTAGTTGTTGATGGCGGTGTTACTAGCAGCGTGATAGCTCAACTTCCAAGAGAATAATGAAAAAAAATCTAATAATAACAGGTGGAATATTTCATCCTTTTTCTGAAACATCAGATACATTGTCAAAAATTCTAAATTCTTTGGGTTATGATTCAGAGATTACCCTAGATGTAGAAGAAGGAATTAAAAATATTAATGATTTTGATCTAGTTACATTCAATGCTTTACGTTGGAGAATGTTAAATCATGAGAAATACATCCCCTTTCTTGATGAATGGCAATTTAGTATATCAGAAAAATCAAAAAATACTCTTGATAGCTATATAAGGAGTGGAGGTTCTATGATTGCATTTCACACCTCATCTATTTGTTTTGATAATTGGGATGGTTGGTCAAAAATATTAGGTGGAAAATGGATTTGGGATGAATCATTTCATCCTCCGCAAGGAAAGGTAGAGGTTAATCCGATAAAAAATCATTTCTTAAATAACAATTTAAATACATTTGAGGTAGAAGATGAGGTTTATCATAATCTTTATCTAGAGCCAGACTCAAAACCATTCCTTAAAGCAAAAACTCATGAAACTAATGAAGAACATATCGTTGGATGGACATATAATTATGAAAATGGAAAAGTTGTATATAACGCTCTTGGTCATGACTCCAACTCATTACTAAAGCCTGAAATGGTTAATATTATTAAAAAATCTGTAAAATGGGTTTCAGGAGACAAAAATGCTTAATACTAGAGAAATGTCGATAATTATTACAGGAGGTTGTTCTGGCTTAGGTTTTGGAATGGCAAAAAGGTTCAGCACACAAGGCGCTAAAGTTACAATATGTGGAAGAAGGGAAGATAAAGTTAAGGATGCTAAAAAAAGTTTGGGTGATAACGTTTCAGCAATAGTAGCAGATATCACAAAAAATTCTGATAGGAAGAGACTAATTCAAGCTGGGCTTGATCATGGTGGAAAAATTAATGCCCTTATTAATAACGCAGGAAATATGTATAGAGGGTCTATTGATAACCTAGATCAAAATGAACTTCTCAATATTTTTAATACCAATGTAGTATCTGGAATGATGCTTCTAGGGGAGTCTAAAAAATATCTTGCTAAAACTAAAGGAGTTAATATTTTTATTGGGTCAGTTCACAACAGAAGAGCATTTCCAGGAGCTTCACCATATGCGGCAACAAAAGGAGCACTTGAAACACTTACAAAAGTTCTAGCAGCTGAACTCGGTAATGAAAAAATCAGAGTTAACTGTGTTGTACCAGGCGGAGTGTACACAGAAATAAATCAAAGAGCAGGTATCTTTGATGATGATACTGCAAAAAAACGATTAGAAAAAATGGCTTCCATACATGCTTTAGGGAGAATTGGAACACCAGAAGAAATTGCTGAAGCAGTTGAATATCTTATATGTTCAGAATGGACTACTGGTGCCATACTTGATGTTGACGGCGGTCTTGGTTTAGGCTTAACAAATTTATAGTCTAAATTGGTAAACTAGAGACCCCTCCATCAACCGCAATTGATTGTCCGGTTATATAACTTGACCTTTCTGAGGATAAAAAAGTAACTAACGAAGCTAGTTCCTCAGGTTTTCCAACACGTTTAGCAGGAATATTATTTGCAATTGCTTCTACAATTTTTTCTTCAGCTATGTCCATATCCTTAGCTTGATTAGCAACTAAATCATCAACCCTTTCTGTTTTAGTAAAGCCAGGGCAAACATTATTTATTAAAATATTATCTGAGGCTAGTTCATTTGATAAAGTTTTAGCCCAACCATGCACTGACATACGAACACCATTTGAAAGTATTAAATTATCAATCGGTTGCTTTGCTGATACTGAACTAATATTAACTATTCTTCCCCACTTATTTCTTTTCATAGATGGAAGAACTGCTCGTGTCATTCTCACAACAGATAAAAATGTGCTCTCAAAAGTAGAAACCCAATCTTCATCGGTTAAATCATCAAAAAACCCAGCTTTAGGACCACCGGTGTTATTTACTAAAATATCAACTCTGCCATATTCCTCCATAATTTTTTTAATCATGCCATCAATATCCTTTGAAGAATTTAAATCAGTCTGAAAAGAAACCACATCTGCTCCAGTGAGTTCTTTAATATCCTTTTCAGCTTTTGAAATCTTAGCCTTATCTCTTGAGCAAATAATTAACTTTACACCTTCATTTGCTAAAGAAATAGCTGAAGCTTTACCAAGTCCTTGACTAGCAGCAGTTACAAGAGCAACTTTATTATTGAGTCCTAAATCCATTTTATCTCCAAAATTATTCTTTATTATATATTATGCATCATATCTAATATAAGCTTTAAAATATAAAAATTTATATTATTTTTATTATTAAGGAAATAAATCATGTCTGACAAAGGAATGGGGTCATCGGTCTTAAGAAAGGAAGACTTTAGGTTTATAACAGGTAAAGGGCAATATACTGATGATATTTCTCAACCAAATCAATTATATGCATATTTCTTAAGATCACCTGTTGCTCACGCAAAACTAATCTCAGTAAATACTGAAAAAGCAGATAATTCTCCAGGAGTTATTGCTGTTTATACTGGAAAAGATATTGATGCATCACTCCCTTGTGGTTGGGAAACACCTACAAAACCAGGAACACCTCCAATGCATGAACCCGCTTGGCCAATATTAGCAAAAGAAAAAATAAGGTTTGTTGGGGAATTAATAGCCGTTGTAGTTGCAGAAACAGTTAACCAAGCTAAAGATGCATGTGAGCTTATTAATATAGAATATGAAGATTTACCAGCCGTTGTCTCTCCATGGAAAGCTATTCAAAATGATGCACCCAATATTTGGGAAGAAATTCCTAATAATATCTGTTTTGAATGGGAACTAGGAAACAAAGATGAAACTGAAAAAGCATTTAAAAAAGCTGAATATCAAGTAAAGATTGATTTAAAAAATAACCGTTTAGTTCCTAACGCAATGGAACCAAGGTCATACATTGGCAGCTATGAAGAGGGAAAAGAAGAGTATACTCTGCACACCACCACTCAACTTCCTCATATCATAAGAATGCTAGTATGTGCTGTTCTTGGACTTGAAGAACATAAGGTTAGGGTTATCTCATTGGATGTTGGCGGAGGTTTTGGGTCAAAGGCTTTTCACTATGCTGAGGAAGCAATAGTTACTTGGGTAGCAGGAAAATTAGCTAGGCCAATTAAATGGACATCTGAGAGAAGTGAAGCCTTTATTAGTGATAGGCATGGAAGAGATCATATAACTCAGGCAGAGCTGGCGCTTGATAAAGTTGGAAATTTTTTAGCAATGCGAGTTAATACATTGGCTGCTTTAGGTGGTTATTTATCTGGATCAGGCCCAGCTATACCCACATTTTTCTATGGACCCCTTATTCCTGGTCCATATAAAACTCCTAATATTTATTGTGATGTTAAGGGCGTTTTTACTAATACTGTTCCTGTTGATGCATACAGGGGTGCTGGTCGTCCTGAAGCAACATATGTAACTGAACGATTAGTTGAAGCTGCGGCAATTCAAACTGGCATTGATTCAATTGAACTTCGTAGAAGAAATTTTATTCAACCCGATCAATTTCCTTATTCCTCTCCAGGAAATTTAACCTATGATTCCGGAGATTATGACGCAACCTTAACGTCCGCTCTTTTAGCGATTGATTATGATAATTTTGAGTCAAGAAAAAATAAATCATTGCAAGAGGGTAAAGTTAGAGGCTTGGGAATTTCATGTTATATTGAAGCTTGCGGTGTAGCACCCTCCAAGATGACCTTAGAAGCGGGAGGTAGAGGTGGATATTATGAATCCTCAACGGTTAGAGTTAATCCAACTGGATCAGTTACTGTTTTTACAGGCTCGCATTCACATGGGCAAGGTCATGAAACAGTATTTGCACAAATTGTTCATGAAACTTTAGGTATACCCTTTGATTCAATTGATATAGTTCATGGAGATACTGGAAGGGTTCCTTACGGTGTAGGTACAGTTGGATCAAGGTCATTAGCTGTAGGAGGTCCAGCACTAATGAGATCGCTGGATAAAATTATTGCAAAAGGAAAAAAAATTGCTGCCCATATCCTAGAGGCGCAAGAAGATGAAATGAACTTCGAAAATGGTGAATTTTCAATTAAAGGAACAAATAAATTTGTAACTATAGCAGATGTTATTGGCGCAGCTTATGTTCCTGGAAACTACCCTCTTGATAAATTAGAACCTGGTTTAGAAGAAACATCTTTTTATGATCCTCCCAATATGACCTATCCGGCAGGTGCTCATATTTGTGAAATAGAAATAGATCCATCGACAGGAAAAACTGATATTGTTAATTATGCAGTTTCTGATGACTTTGGAATTATTATGAATCCAATGATTGTAGAAGGTCAAGTTCATGGAGGAGTAGCCCAAGGAATTGGTCAAGCTATGCTAGAACACTGTATTTATGAAGAAGATACAGCCCAAATAATAAATGGTTCTTTTATGGATTACGCAATGCCGAGGGCAGATAATATTCCATCAATGATTGTAAAGACTGAAGTTACACCCTCAGTACATGGCTTGGGCGTAAAAGGGTGCGGTGAAGCAGGCGCAATTGCCGCTCCTCCAGCAGTTATTCATGCAGTTCTTGACGCCTTAAAACCTTTGGGAGTAATGGAATTTGATATGCCTGCAACACCAAATAAAATATGGAATGCTATT
>JABHUT010000067.1 GCA_018658685.1 Alphaproteobacteria bacterium | reverse complement strand
GATAGTGATTGGTGGTGGAGATACTGGTTCTGACTGTATTGGTACATCAATTAGGCAGGGAGCACGATCAGTTACACAGCTTGAGATCATGCCAATACCTCCCGAACAAGAAGATAAATCTCTAACTTGGCCAAATTGGCCTTTAAAATTAAGGACCTCTTCCAGTCAGTCAGAAGGTGCTTTAAGAGATTTTTCAGTAATGACCCAAAGTGTTTCAGGTGAAAATGGAAAGGTTACTCAGATTAATTGTGTAAGAGTTGATGAAAAGATGAAGCCAATTCCTAAAACAGAGTTTAGCCTCAAAGCAGACCTTATCTTGCTTGCTATGGGATTTGTTCATCCTATTCATGAGGGAATGATTGAAAGCTCAAAGACTGACTTAGATCCTAGAGGAAATGTTCAAGCTAATACTGTTGATTATAAAACCTCACAGGATAAAATCTTTGCAGCTGGAGATATGAGGCGCGGGCAATCGTTGGTTGTTTGGGCTATAAGAGAAGGTCGTCAATGTGCAAGTTCAGTTGATTTATTTTTAACTGGTCAAAGAAACCTTCCTATCTAGATACTTGACCTAAGCATATCATCTACAACCCTTTCCAAATCAACAAGAGAACTGCAAACTTTTGATTTAGAAGTATAGGGGACAAATCTTAACATTTCAGAATCTCCTGTTCCCCATAAAGATTTTGGTTCAGGATTTAAAAAAATTACTCTTTTTGATTTTTCCTGAATAGTCTTAAGTATATCGCATCTAGGATCACCATAATTAGATCTAGCATCACCTAATATAATGACGGTTGTTTTCCTATCGATATCATTTTCTAAAAACCCTTCTAAATCAGAAAAAGCTTTTCCATAATCAGTTGAACCACCTCCGTTAATTAAAAGAGTTTCTGTTGCCGCAACTTCAATATCCTTTGATTCAAAAAGATCTGTAACCTCTCCAGCCTTATTAGAAAAAGCAAATGTACGAACATGAGGAAGAACATCAGTAAGGCTGTGCAAGAACATAAGAAAAAATCTTGAAACATTTGCAACTGATCCAGATACATCACAAAGTGCTACGATTTTAGGTCTATCAACTTTTGTTTTCTTCCATATAGTTTCAAATAAAATACCATCATATTCTTGATTAGCCCTTATTGTTGACCTTACATCAAGAAGGCCTCTTCGAGCTTTTCGCTTTCTTCTTGAGTGCACTGATATTAGTCTTTTTGCCATCCTTTTAATTATTTTTGACATCAAAGAATAGTCTGATCTATCTGCTTGAGTGAGACGAATTTTTGATAAAGCATCTTCTCTCAATTGCCTCCCGGCATTAGTTGTCCTTAATTTAACTTGGTCTTCAACATAGTTTCTGATTTCCAAACGAAGTTGTTCTCTAATTTCCTTTAACTCCGTTTCTCTTTTTACATCTCCTGAACGAGACGCTAAAAAAATATCATTATTTAATTTTTCAAGACCTATGGCATCAAAAATCTTACGGGTAAACATTCCTGTTTGGGTAAAAAGCCTAATATCTGCTAAATTAACTTCTCTTGCGGCTATAGCCATCAAAGTCATTAAAGTATTTTTATCAGACTGTTTGTACAAATCCTCTAAATCAAGTGATTTAGAGTCATTTAACTTCTCAGAATTCTCTTGGTTATCCAAATCAGCCTGTTTAATATCAGGATTATTAGATTCATCAGCGATATTCATATAATTTTCTTCAAAAAATTTGTTAAAACATTCGTCAAATATTTCCTTTTCTCTTAAATTCTTTGCCAATGTCTGAGAAAGTGAGTCTTGTAATAAAGGCTTATCATCTATACCTATAAGAGAAACAACTCGCATTGCGTCAATAGATTCTGCCGTTGAAATTTTTATATCGGAAGACCTTAAGATATGAATAAAGTCTCTTAAGAAATCTACCATTTATTTCTTTGCTGTCTCGATAATACTATCAATTTCAGGGTCTGAGGAATCAATATCAGATTGAAACTTCAATAATATATTTAATGTCTCGCGAACTATCTCAGGCTCTAAAACTTTAACATTCAATAAAACTAGAGCTCTTGCCCAATCAATTGTTTCAGAAACAGACGGTAACTTTTTTAAATCAAGGTTTCTTAAATTTTGTACAAATGTAACTAATTGCCTTTGCAGATCTTGATGAATCTCCGGAACACGAGAATGAATAATCTTTTCTTCTAAATGTGAATCTGGAAAAGGTATATAAAGATGAATACATCTTCTTTTTAGTGCATCACCAATCTCCCTTGTATTATTAGATGTTAAAAAGACCATAGGCTTAACTTTTCCTTTTATAGTTCCAATTTCAGGTATAGAGATTTGGTAATCAGATAATATCTCCAAAAGAAAAGCTTCAAATTCATCATCAGATTTATCTATCTCATCAATAAGCAATACTGAACCCTCTTCACTATTAATAGCCTTTAACAAAGGCCTGGGTTCTAAGAATTTTTCAGAAAAGAAAATATCATCGAAGCTATCTAAGCTATCTATTGACGATTCTAGAGTATCAGCTTTTGAGACAATACTATTTAACTTATCCTTTAAGACTTGAGTATAAAGTAATTGCTTGCCGTACTTCCATTCATATAAAGCTTT
>JABHUT010000066.1 GCA_018658685.1 Alphaproteobacteria bacterium | reverse complement strand
TGGAAGAAACTGGGGATGCACTGAAGACCATAAATTTCTTCACTTTGAATTATGTTACTATCAAGCAATTGATTTTGCTATTGCTAATAATTATAAAAATGTTGAGGCTGGGGCTCAAGGGACTCACAAAATATCAAGAGGCTATTCTCCAGAAACAACCTATTCTGCTCACTGGATTAAGGAAAAGAATTTTTCAAATGCAATTGAAGAATATTTAAAATATGAAGTTAGGGAGGTTGAAAAAAGTAAAAAAATACTAGAAACTTATCTTCCTTATAAAAAAGAAGGTTAAATGTCCTATAACGACAAAAATATATTTGCAAAAATTTTAAATGGTGACGCCGAGTGTGTGAAAGTTTTAGAGAATGACTTTATTTTGGCCTTTATGGACGTAATGCCTCAAGCACCAGGTCATACACTTGTAATACCAAAATATAAAACTGAGAATTTACTTAATCTCGATTCAAATTATTTTTCACCTATTTTAGAGGCAACTCAAAAAATTGCCTCTTCTATAAAAAAGGTTTATTCGCCTACAGGAGTTATGGTTTTGCAATTAAATGGAGCTGAGGCTGGTCAGACAGTTTTCCATCTTCACTTTCATATAATACAAAGGTCCGAAGGTTTAAATTATAAATTTCACTCTTCTGAACCAAGAAGCTTTAAAGAGCTTCAAAAAGAAGCTGATAAAATAATCGCAAACTTATAGTTATTAATTCTTTATTAATTCTTTTGTATCTTTTTCTTTATTTTTCAATGGTTTATAATTAAAAGATAACTCATCTTTTTTAAGTGTCACATTAACAGTTCCGCCTTTTTCAAGAACGCCATATAGAATTTCTTCAGCAATAGGCTTTTTAACTTTTTCTTGAATTAGTCTAGCTAATGGTCTTGCCCCCATATTATGATCATAACCTTTTTTTCCCAACCAATTAGCAGCCTCACTGGAGATATTAATATAAACATTTTTATTATCTAGCTGAGATTCTAACTCAAGTATAAATTTTTCAACGACTTTTTCAATGACACTATCGGGTAAAGCATTGAATGATATAATAGAATCCAATCTATTTCGAAATTCTGGGTTGAAAAGTTTTTCTATCGCATCTGTATCTTCACCTATTCTCTCGCTTCGATTAAAACCTAGGGCAGGCTTAGCTAAGTCAGCAGCTCCAGCATTCGTAGTTAGAATAATAATAGTATTTCTAAAATCAACCTTTCTGCCATTTTGATCAGTTAATGTTCCATGATCCATGACTTGAAGAAGTATATTGAAAATATCTGGATGAGCTTTTTCAATTTCATCCAATAAGACAATGCTATAAGGGTTTTGATCGACTCCATCCGTCAATAATCCACCTTGATCGAATCCAACATAACCAGGTGGAGCACCTATAAGGCGAGAAACGGTATGTCGCTCCATATATTCGGACATATCAAATCTTAATAACTCAACACTCAAAACAGAGGAAAGTTGTCTAACAAGCTCGGTTTTACCAACACCTGTAGGGCCTGTAAAAAGATATGACCCTATTGGCTTTTGCATATCTCTTAAACCAGCTCGAGACAATCTGATAGAGGCAACAACCTCTTCAACAGCCTTATCTTGTCCAAAAATGAATCTTTTTAGAGATTTATCTAAATCTTTTAATTTTTCGCTATCATCTCTAGTAATATGTTTAGATGGAATTCTAGCCATAGTTGAGATTGTTTGCTCAATATCTTTTTGATTTATTGTTTTTTTTCTTTTTGATATTGGCTTGAGTTTTTGTGAGGCACCAGTCTCATCTATTACATCAATTGCTTTATCTGGAAGCTTTCTATCACTCATATACCTTGAAGATAACTCAACTGCAGTTTTTATTGATTCATTTGAATATTTTAACCCATGAAAACTCTCGAATCTTGATTTTAATCCCATTAAAATCTTAATGGTATCAGGAATATTTGGCTCCTCTACATCAATTTTTTGGAATCTTCTAGATAAAGCCCTATCTTTATCAAAAAACTGTCTGTATTCTTTGTAAGTGGTAGAGCCTATACAACGTAACTGCTGTCCTTGAAGAGAAGGTTTTAATAAATTAGAAGCGTCCATAGAGCCTCCTGAAGTTGACCCTGCTCCAATGACGGTGTGAATTTCATCAATGAAAAGAACTGCATCATCCTGGGCTTCTATTTCTTTTAAAACAGCTTTTATTCTTTCCTCAAAATCTCCTCGATATCTAGTTCCTGCAAGAATAGCACCCATGTCTAAAGAGAAAATCAAAGTATTACTAATTACCTCAGGTACATCTTTTTCAATAATCCTAAAAGCTAAACCTTCTACAATTGCTGTTTTACCAACACCAGGATCCCCGACTAGCAATGGATTATTTTTTCTTCTTCTACTAAGTATTTGAATTAATCGATTAACCTCCTCTGATCTTCCTATAAGGGGGTCAATTAATTGTTTTTTTGCTTTTTCATTTAAATTCTCACAGAATGCATCGAGGGCACTTTCCTTAGAAGAAGGTGAATCATCATCTTCATAAGAGAATTGATCATCCTCAGGGTCTGCTTGGATTGAAGTGAATGTTTGGTTCTTTCTGATACCGTGAGCTAAAAATTGGACTGCATCATACCTAGTCATTTCTTGCTTTTCTAATAAATAAACTGAGTAACTTTCTTGTTGAGAAAAAATAGCCACCAGAACATTTCCGCCGTTAACCTCTTGGCCTCCTGACTGTTGAACATGGATTGCGGCTCTTGTAACCACTGTTCGATAGCTGGCGGTAGGCTCTGGAACACCACCCTCTTCTCCGCTAACTAGATAATCCTGTTTATTAATAAAATCTAGCAATTCGCTTTTTAATAATTCAATTTCTATATTAGATGCCATTAAAACTTTATAAGCATCCCTATCCTCAAGAAGTGAAAATAAAAGGTGTTCAATAGTAACATGCTCGTGTTTATTTTGAGCTGCAAAGTCAATTGACCTCTGAAGCGTTTCTTCTAGTGATTGAGAAAATGATGTCATTTAAGCTTTTTCCATTGTGCATTGTAAAGGGTGATTATTTTTTCTCGATGTATCAAGAACCTGAATTACTTTTGTCTCAGCTATCTCATAAGAAAAAACACCACAGACACCTATACCATTTTGGTGAACATGTAGCATTATTTTTGTTGCCTCTTCGTTACTTTTATTAAAAAAACTTTTTAAAAGATAAATAACAAACTCCATTGGTGTATAATCATCATTAAGAATAAGAACCTTATATAAAGAAGGTTTTTTAACCTTATTTTTAACCTGAGTCTTTAAGGACGAGTCCTTGTCGATAAAATTATTCTTATCACTCACCTTTTTGATCCCTATTCATTCTTTCATTCATAATAATATCTCTAGCCTCATTAATTCTTGCGCTCAAATAAGAAGATCCACCTTTATCAGGATGCAATCTAGTTATCAATTCTTTATGAGCCTTGTTTATATTGTCAATTGAAGCATTTTCGTCAATACCTAATAAATCATATGCCTCTGATAAAGGAATAGATGAATTATCTTTTTTCTTAAAAAACTCCATAATTAAATCAAAAAAAATCTTTCTTTTAAAAAACCAAATAGCAAGAGATAAAAAAAAAGTGGAAAAATAATAAAGACCAAAAAATAAAAATA
>JABHUT010000065.1 GCA_018658685.1 Alphaproteobacteria bacterium | reverse complement strand
TTCAAGACCTGATTCAGTTCTTGATGGTAAATCAGTTTATGATTGTAGAAAATCCTTTGGAAAAGTTTTAGCAAAAGAATTTCCAACAAATGCAGATATTGTCGTGCCAGTTCCAGATTCTGGAGTACCCGCTGCATTAGGCTTTTCTGAAGAGTCAAAAATACCATTTGAATTAGCAATAATTAGGAATCATTATGTTGGGAGAACCTTTATTCAACCAACCCAATCTTCACGTCATTCTACAGTTAAAATGAAACATAATCCTAATAAAAGTTCAGTTGAAGGAAAAAAAATAATACTTATAGATGATAGCATTGTAAGGGGAACAACATCTGTTAAAATTGTTCAATTAATGAGAGACGCTGGTGCTAAAGAGGTTCACCTTAGAATTGCTTGTCCTCCAATAATGTTTCCTGACTTTTATGGTATAGATACACCTGAGACAGAACAATTACTTGCTGCAAATCATAATCTTGATGATATGTGTGCTTTTATTGGAGCAGATAGTCTTGGCTTTCTATCTTTAGACGGATTATATAAAGCTATGGGTTTTTCAAAAGGAAGAGATAACGAAAATCCTCAATTCACTGATCATTGCTTTACAGGTGATTACCCAACAGACCTTAAAGATTATAATGATAAAAATCTTCAGGAACAGCTGTCGCTTTTATCTGATAACGAAACCTCTATCTAAACATGCAAAAAGATATGAAAAATAAAATTGCTCTTATTACAGGTGCATCAAGAGGATTAGGTCGATCTGTTGCAAAATCTTTGGCAAAAAAAGGTGTTGAATTAATACTTGTTGCAAGAACGATTAGCGCTCTTGAAGAGCTAGACGATGAAATAAAGTCAATTGGATCAAAATCTACAATTGTTCCGATGGATCTAGAGGATAACGAAGCGATTGATGTTCTTGGTGGAGAGATTCATAAAAAATGGGGAAAATTAGATATTTTAGTAAGTAGCGCTGCTACAGTTGGTGAAGTCACTCCAGTATCCCATTTAGATCCAAAAATATGGAATAAGGTAATAAATTTAAATCTTAGTGTTAATTTTAGATTAATAAGATCTTTTGAACCATTATTAAAAAAATCTAATCAATCTTATGCTATCTTTTTATCTGATAATAACTCTAAATTACCAAAACCATTTTGGGCTCCTTATAATATATCAAAATTAGGTTTAGAAACTTTAATTGAAATATGGAAAAAAGAAATTACTCGGACAAACATTAAAGCTATTATATTTGAACCGGGGGATATGAAAACAGCTATGAGAGCAAGTTTTATGCCTGGTGAGAAAAATAAAAACCTAAATAATCCTGAAGATATTTCGGAAACAATAATGAAATTAATTAAATTTTAACTTAAAATTATTTTGAGTATGGATTTTTAGATCCTTTAATATCTAGACGAATTGTAATTCCCTCAAACCCAAATTCTTTTCTTATTTCGTTTATAAGATAACGCTTATACGACTCTTTTATAAAATCTGGATGATTAGTAAAAATGACAAAAGAAGGAGGCTTTGAGCTAATTTGAGTTATGTACTTTATCTTAACTTGCCTTCCATTTTTATTTGGATGAGGATGTTTAGCCGAGACATTATCTAAAAAATTATTAAGGTCAGATGTTCCTAACCTCTTCTCACTAATTAAGCTAATTTCCTTTAAAGAATCCATCATCTTATCAACACCTTTTCCAGTTTGGGCTGATATATATGATGTCTTTATCCTGCCAAGCTGTGGAAGGAATTCCTCTATCTGCTCTTCGATTTGATTTTTAAGCATTTTTTTATTACTAACCATATCCCATTTATTAATAACTATTATGAAAGGTTTTCCTTCGTTCTCTATAAGGTTAGAAATATTTGCATCTTGTTTTTCAAATCCTCGCAGAGCATCGATCATTAGAATTGCAACCTCTGAATTCTCTGTCGCGCTCAATGAACTCATAACAGAAAGTTTCTCAGCATGGTCAATAACCTTTGACTTTTTTCTAATACCAGCGGTATCCCATATTTGATACTTGTAAGATTTCCATTGAAAGTATATTGAAACAGAATCTCTAGTTAAACCTGCCTCAGGACCAACAATCTGTCTATCCTCGCCGATTAATTGGTTTATTAAAGTAGATTTTCCTGAGTTAGGTCTTCCTAAAATTGTAATTTTTTTATGATTATCCTCATCATCATGATCATAAACTTCATTACTAGAAATTTCTTTTACAGATTGAAGTAATTCACCTATTCCTAAATTATGCTCAGAGGAAATTAAAATAGGATTTCCAAATCCAAGAGACAAACTATCAATCTCACCCTGCTTTACAGCAACCCCTTCACACTTATTCGCTATGAGAATAACCTTTTTTCCACTCTTCCTAATAAGTGAGGCCAAAGAAAGGTCGTCTGATGTAAGATTGGCCCTTGCATCTATTACAAATAGAAGAATATTAGCCTTATCGATTGCTTTTATCGAAGACAGCTTGGTAATTCGTGAAATATTATCTGATGATAAATCCTCAATTCCAGCTGTATCAATTAAATCATAAGAACAATCATCTATCTCTAGAGACTCAACCCTATAATCCCTCGTAATACCTGGTTCATTAGCGACTAAAGCCAGCCTCTTACCTATCAATCGATTAAAGAGAGTTGATTTACCAACGTTTGGTCTTCCTATTATAGCCAAAACCTCAGACATTCTATCACTTAATTGTAGGCTATTAGAGCACCATCATCATTTAACAAATAAATTACTTCATCTACAATGATTGGAGCAATGAAAAAAGAGCCAGGTATTTTGGTTGTTTCAATAATTTCACCTGTTTGAGGAGATACCCAGGCCGCTACACCATGCGAAGAAATAATTAACAACTTATCAGAAACTAAGATTGGTCCACTCCATCTAATTACGCCCTCCCTTTCATCCTCATCAAGATACTGTTCTAATTGTGTAACCCATTTAATATTTCCGGCGCTTCTTGAAATACCTATTAATTCGGAATTTGTTGAAAGAGTAAAAACCCAATCCCCTGATACCCAAGGTGTTTCTGTACCAGAAATATCCAAAGTCCATAGCCTTTCACCAGTTGCAATATCAACTGAAACCATTCGACCAGCATGGCTTATTGAGATTAACCTTCCATTATCAGCCACAGGCCTAGCTGTGATAGAGTTAATCTCAGATAACGAGGTAGATGAACCCGTTCTTGATAAAGAGTCTGTCCAAACAACTGATCCATTTAAAGTTCTAATTGCATAAATTTCGCCAGATGAATAAGGTACAAAAACTAGCCCCGCATCAATAGCTACAGAATTCGAAGATAAAACCGAAGCAGTTTCAAGAATACCTCTATGACTCCATAAAATTTCTCCATTATTATTATTAAGAGCAAACAGTTGATTATCATGAGTTATCACAAAAACTGTATTATTGTATGATATTGGAGCCGAGCGAATTGGTATTCTTAAGTCCATTCTCCATAATTCATCACCATCAGAAGAATCTATAGCAATAACGTTACCAAAACCACTTGTGGAATAAATAACACCATCATCATAGGCAATACCACCCCCAAATCCTTCCGACTTTTTTTCCTTTTTTATAGAAATATCCTTCTGCCATAATCTTTTTTTAGTTTTAAGACTAAAGGCGCTTACTTTAGCATCAGACCCTAAGGCAAATACATTTCCATTCACAATTATTGGAGAACTCATTAAGGCCGATGTTTTAGATGAGCCTGATACAATATTTAACTTATAATTTTGATCCAAGAAATTTGGCCCTAAAATATTGTGAAGCGAATTACTTAAAGAGCCACCCGGGTATTGCCATGAAGAATTCTTTTTGGCAGGAGGAAGAATTACTCTGTTATCACGTAACTTTGGATCTGACGCTAAGTTCTTTTCTAAACTTAGAATTGATATACGATCACCTTGAATTCTATCTTTATCTATATCATTTCCATCAAAAAAATTATTAATACTTCCACAGCTTGAAATAATTGATGAAATAAAAATTATAAAAAATATATTTTTCATACTAATCCTATGTTTATTATTTAATCTTAAATCTTATTTTAAAAAAATCTCTGCTCTTCTTGCTAATACAGGTGGCGCAGCTACATCAGAAGCAATATCTTCAAAAATTAATTTTGCTTCAGAAACCATATCATTACCAAGCAATGAAAGCGCTATAATTTCTTTTGCATGAAATGAAAACGGTCCATTTTTTTTTGTTAAAGGATTTAAAAGATTTTTAACGTCATCAAGGCTTCCGTGATCTACTAAGATTAAACCTGCTTTAAGTCTTGCAAATTCTCTTAGTTTAATAGTTAAAGATGAATCTTCTGATGCTCTCTTTAAGAAGTCAATTGCTTGGACATAGTTACTTGCATTATAACTTTCAGACGAAAGTCGAAATAGCGCCAATCCTTTATATCCAGTTTTACCATTTGATAGCTCTATCAACTTATTATAACCTTGATCTTGATCACCTTCCTCAATCATTAAAATGGCTGAATCAAATAAATCAGATTCCTTTTGAGAAATTTTACTATCCCAGTAATTATTAATCTCATAACCCCCGACCGAAAATATGATAAGAATGGCTATCCCAATAATATATAAACCAAACTTATTCCAAATAGATTTAAGTTGCTGGCTACGTATTTCTTCGTTAACTTCTGCTTCAAGAGGTTCAGACAATTAATTCTCCTTATTAATATTGAATACAAGGAAATTAGTGCTAAAAATGTGATATAACAACCCTATGATTACAATAAAAACCATAAGATACCTTTTTGAAGCGTTTCTAGGATTAATTTTCTTAATCTTTACTAAAATTTTAGGTTTAAACCTATCAAGAATTCTAATGAGCTCAGCACTGTCATTCATTGGTCCAAAATTAAAGATTACAAAAAAGGCAAAAGAAAACCTTGAAATAGCTCTACCAGAAATTTCCAATGAGAGAAAAGAGATAATAATTTTTAATATGTGGAAAAACTTAGGAATGGTTGCAACGGAATTCTTCCATTTATCAAAGATATCAAAAGAAAAAAATACTAGAATTAAAGTTGAAGGAGAGGAAATTGCAAAAAAATACTCCGGGAAAGGAGTAATCTTTGTCTCAGGTCATTTTGCTAATTGGGAAATAATTCCTTTAATCCTTAGAGATTACAGGGATAATGTTGGAGGAATATATAGACATTCAAATAATTTTTTTGTCAATCAATGGGTCGTAAAACAAAGAGCAAAAAATACAACACCTAATCAAATAAAAAAAGGTTCTTCAGGTGCTAGAGAAATGTTAAGTCTATTAAAAGAAAATGGAACTATAGCAATGCTTGTTGATCAAAAACTTTCAAGCGGAGTTGAGGTTAATTTTTTTGGGGTAAAATCTATGACTTCTGATGGTGCAGCTTCACTAGCACTTAAATACGGATATCCAGTTATCCCAATGAATGTTGAAAGAGAGAAAGGCTCAAACTTTAAAGTAACATTCCATGATGAAATTAAAATAAATACCTCGGATAACAATCAAGATAATATTAAAAAATTCACTGAAGAAATAAATAAATTTTTAGAAAATTGTATTAGAAAAAAGCCAGAGGATTGGTTTTGGATACACAACAGATGGGATAAAAGATTTAATCTCGATTAACCTCTAAATCTCTTTTAAAAGAATGCTCGGCATCGCAATAAGCCTCCTGTCTTTCAACTGACCAATATTTTAATTCAGATAAGGGAATTTTTTTATCGCTAACATGGCATAAAACATAAGTTCCGTGCTCTATAACCTTAAAAGTACTATCTCCATAAAAAATAATTGCCTTAGATTTATCAAAATTCATTTTAAAATTTCCATCTAAATTTTTTCTTAATTTCTTAATTAATATCTACATCAATAATATCATTATCACTAAAAAATACCTTTAGTCTTTGATTTTTTTCTAAACTCTTTGAGGATCTCACTAATTTATTATTCCCATCTTTAATAATTGCAAAGCCTCTTTTCAAAACATTCTCATGACTTAATGCCATTAAAATACCCGTCGATAAATTTAATCTATTTTTTGAGGATTTTAAAAAGGATTGGAATTTAGCCTCTAGAAGCTGAGAATTTAATTCGAGTGATTTATCATTATTATCAGACTTTATTGAGAGAAGGTCTTTTCTTAATAATTTTGAAATACCCATAAACTTCTGATTAGAATGCTCAAGAGTAGATCTCAAAGACAATCTTAGGCGAAGGTTAATATTGTTAATTCTTTGTTCAGGAAATTGAATTATTTTCAATATAGATGGGAAAGTACTGCTAATTATTTTACTTTTTTCAATTTTTTCTCTCATCTTACGATGAATTGAACTTTTTAATCTTAACCCAAGATCGTTCAAGTTAGATAGTAAATCTGCCTTAACAGGAACAGCTTTCTCAGCTGCTGCGGTTGGTGTTGGGGCCCTCATATCAGCTACTAGATCAAGCAATGTATTATCTGTTTCATGACCAATTGCAGAAATTATTGGGATTTTAGAGTTAAAGGCAGCTCTTACGACACCCTCATCATTAAAGCCCCATAAATCCTCTAAACTACCTCCACCTCTAGCCACTATAATAACATCAGGTCTCGAAATATTACTTTGGTCAACCAAATGAAACCCCTCTATTGCATCTATTACTTCTTCAGGACATGTCTCCCCCTGAACACGAACAGGCCAAACTATTACCTCTAAAGGGAATCTCTCTTCAATTCGATGAATTATATCCCTAATCACAGCTCCAGAGGGACTCGTTATAACCCCAATTGTTTTAGGAAGATAAGGAATATTTGTTTTACAGCTATCAGAAAATAAACCTTCTCCTTGTAAGTTTTTTTTCCTTTTTTCAAGTAAGGCCATTAAAGCCCCTATACCTGCCAGCTCAATCTTATCTACAATAATTTGATACTTAGATTGACCTTTATATGTTGTAACCTTTCCAATACAGATCACCTCTAAGCCTTCCTCAGGCTTTATTTCTAACTTTAAAGCATTACCCTTCCAAATAATTCCCGATATAACCGAATCATTATCCTTTAAATCAAAATATATATGCCCGGAGTTTGGCTTAGAAACTCTTCCAATTTCGCCTCTGACTCGAACATATTCAAAATTATCTTCAATTAAACCTTTGATTGAGTCAGATAATTCAGAAACCGAGAGCTCTAATGTATTTTTTATTGTAGAATTCATATTTATATACTTTATTATAAATTAATCAGTTAATCTCTAAAAAATACTTAAATAGTCAAAAATAAAATGAATATACTCTTAATAGGATCAGGTGGACGAGAAAATGCAATTGCTAAGGGGTTATATGAAAGCGAAGGATTAAAAAAAATCTTTTGTACACCTGGTAATCCAGGAATTGAAAATTTCGCAGAATCTATAGACCTTAATACCTCAAACCACAATGAAGTGTTAAATTATTGTAATATTAATAATATAAACCTTGTTGTTATAGGCCCAGAAGTTCCTTTAGTTGAAGGATTGGCAGATTTTCTTACTCAATACGACATTTTGGTTTTTGGCCCTAAAATGTTATCGGCAAAATTAGAGGGATCAAAAAAATTTACAAAAGAAATATGTAAAAAATATGAAATTCCTACAGCTAAATTTAATTCATTCAATGAAGAAATTATGGCAATTGAATTTTTAAAAAAGCAGAAATTTCCAATAGTTATTAAAGCTGACGGTCTCGCGGCTGGAAAAGGTGTAATTATTGCAGAAAATCTCGATGAAGGTATTAGTGCTATTCAAAAAAATTTTTCTGGTGCCTTTAATGAGGCTGGAAAAGAAATTATAATTGAAGAGTTTTTGATTGGTGAAGAGGTTAGTTTTTTTGTACTGGCAGATGAAAATAGCTTTAAAGAACTAACATCAGCTCAGGACCATAAAAGAATTGGAATAAATGATACAGGTCCAAATACTGGTGGTATGGGTGCATACTCACCGGCCCCAATCATGACAAGTAAATTAAAGAAAGAGACAATTGAAAGAATAATTAAGCCAACACTAAAGGCTATGAAAGAATTAGGCTGTCCATTTACAGGGGTATTGTATGCTGGCTTAATGATTACGAATGAAGGACCTAAACTCATAGAATATAATGTTCGGTTTGGAGATCCTGAATGTCAGGTAATACTTCCAAGATTAAAAACTGATTTATTAAGTTTAATGATTAATTGTTGTAAAAATAAACTTAGCGAATCTATTATTGAGTGGGACAAAAGGTACGCTCTTACAATTGTTATGGCAGCAGGCGGTTATCCAGAATCTTATGAAACAGGTCAATTAATAACTGGTATTGATTTAGCTGAGAAGGATCCAAACATAACCGTATTTCACGCTGGTACAAGAAAAGATAATAATTCAATCTTAACAAATGGTGGCAGGGTGATAAGCGTTACAAGTTTTGGAAGTACTGTAAAAGAGGCAAACACAAGTGCTATTGATGCTATAAACCTTATAAAATGGAATAATTCATACTATAGAAGTGATATAGGATGGAGAGCAATTAAAAGAGAGGACAATGAATAATAATAATGAAATTACATCAACAGAAAAGTTTACTGGAACTATGGATGTTCAGGATAAATTAAAATTCCCTGAAAAAAAATTAGAAGAATACCTATCGGATATTATTCCAAATTTTGAAAAACCGTTAAGTGTTAAAGAATTTAAAGGTGGACAATCAAATCCAACATATCAACTAATAACACCTAATAAAAAGTATGTCTTAAGAAGGAAACCACCCGGAAAACTCTTACCCTCGGCTCATGCTGTAGATAGAGAATACAAAGTTATAACTGCATTAAATTCTTTAAATTATCCTGTTCCTGAAAC
>JABHUT010000064.1 GCA_018658685.1 Alphaproteobacteria bacterium | reverse complement strand
TAGTTCATCACCATTAATCCATTCTCTAAATTCAATAATTTTTTTATCATTAACATATGGAAGTGAGGTTAAGGCTCCTTTTGATAGAGAATAGCTTAATATTTCAAGACAATTAACTTCGCTACCTAAGGGGTTATATCCCGCAATAACCTTACCGTTAAGCTGACCAGCTATAGATATAAAATTTTTCAAAAAAAATTCATTATCTGAATCTGATGAATTAGAAAATAACTCTTTTCGTTTTACTTTCCAAATTGATCTTATTTTATCTTTTTCTTTTGAATAGTTCATTTGAAAAATTTTATTATTTAATGATCAGGTTAAATATTTTTATCTATTTTATTTGTAATACCTTTTAAGACAGAAGTCATTTCTTCTATACTAAGATTATCATTTAGCTCCTGATTTTCTTCTTCCGCCAAAATACCAGCTAATAAAAAAAGCCTTTGTTGATCTAAATCGCCAACCTTGCCCTTAATACTCATAACTCTTTGGGAAAATTTTTTTCCAAGCATTCTTACTTTTTCTTCATCGCCATCAGAGCATGCAATTAAAAATTCGCGGTTATTTATTTCAATAGATACATTTGCCATAATAAAATTTTTTCCTAATTTTTTTTTACTAAATCTATTAACGACTCAACTTGCTTTTTTGTGTGGTGAATAGCATTTTCACTGGCCAATAACTTCCTAGAAAGGTCCTCAATGATTTGATTGGCTTTTTCGAGATCTAAGGATTTTTTTGAATAAAGTTTAAGTAAGCGTGAAATGCTAGAATCCGCTTTTTCTATATGGTTTTTTAAATTTTTAAAAGTCTTATTCATTACTTATTGATAATTACACCAATATTAAATTCGTTCAACTTTATATTAAAAAAACGAATAAATAAAATTTCAGATTGACGTTTCAGGATTCCTTCTTCAAATTACATTTTATAAAAAACGTCACAAAAAAATTGAATGATTTAGAAAAAATAGAAGCAGACGAAACTGAAGTCACTCAGCTTGATATGGCTAATGCCATTAGATTTCTTGCTATTGATGCAGTTGAAAAAGCAAATTGTGGACACCCTGGTATGCCTATGGGTGCTGCAGATTTTGCAACAGTTTTGTATTCAAAATTTTTAAAAATAGACCCAAAAGTTCCTGACTGGCATGACCGTGATAGGATTGTTTTATCAGCTGGGCACGGATCAATGCTTCTTTATGCACTTCATCATTTAGTTGGCTATAAAGACATGACAATTGATGAACTAAAAAACTTTCGACAACTTAATTCTGTTACACCAGGACACCCTGAATATGGTCATACATTAGGTGTAGAGATGACAACTGGTCCTCTTGGACAAGGTATTTCAACTGCAGTTGGTATGGCATTAGCAGAAAGAATTTTAAATGCACGTTTTGGTGATCAAATTGTAGACCATAATACCTATGTTATTGCATCAGATGGTGATTTAATGGAAGGTATAAGTCATGAGGCAATTGGTTTAGCAGGACACTTGGGTTTATCAAAGCTAATTGTTCTGTACGATAGTAATGATATTTCTATTGACGGATCACTAGATCTATCAGACTCAACTGATCAGTTAAAAAGGTTTCAAGCTTCTGGATGGAGTACAAGAGAAATTAATGGTCATGATCATGATGAAATAGAGAAGGCAATAAGCGAAGAATTAAAAACTAACTCACCTTCCCTTATTGCATGCAAAACGATAATTGGATTTGGCTCACCATCTAAAGCAGGAACCTCTTCTTCACATGGAGCTCCTCTCGGTGAAGATGATATAAAGACAATGAAAGAAAATTTTAATTGGAATGATGAACCGTTTAGTATTCCAACTAATATTAAGGATGCATGGAGATTGGTAGGTCTAAAAAATACTTGTGAGAGAAAAGATTGGGAAAAAAGGCTCTCTGATCTAGATGATAGTAAAAAAATAAAATTTCTTCATGCTATGAATGGAGATATCTCAGACGAATTAGATAAAGAGATTATCGAATTAAAAAAGAAATATTCCTCTGAATCTCCAAAACTTGCAACAAGACAATCATCACAGCAAGTTTTAGAAGTCGTAAATCCTTTAATAGAAGAAATGATTGGTGGATCTGCAGATCTTACTCCATCAAATAACACAAAGACTAAATCAATAGATCCAATATCGAAAAGTAATTTTGATGGAAGGTTTATTCACTACGGTATAAGAGAGCATGCAATGGCTGCTGCTATGAATGGAATGGCCCTTCATAAAGGTATAATTCCCTATTCAGGAACATTTTTAATTTTCTCTGATTATTGCAGACCTTCAATAAGATTAGCAGCCCTTATGGGAATTAAAGTTATACATGTAATGACACATGACTCAATAGGGGTTGGAGAAGATGGACCTACCCATCAACCAGTTGAACAAATACCTAGTCTAAGATCTATACCAAATCTTAACGTATTTAGACCTGGTGATGCTACGGAAGTAGCTGAATGTTGGTCATTGGCAATCAAATCC
>JABHUT010000063.1 GCA_018658685.1 Alphaproteobacteria bacterium | reverse complement strand
TGATGAAACTATCGAAGAACTCCTGCTATCCATACCAGGAGGGGTAATTGGTGCTGTTATTGGTGTTATGATTGCAATGTTTATACTTGGCTTCTTTTTAGATTTTATAGAAATAACATTTGTTGTTGTTCCATTGGTAGCTCCAATACTTTTCAAAATGGGAATAGACCCAGTTTGGCTTGGTGTTATGATGGCAATTAATCTCCAGACAAGTTTCTTAACACCGCCTTTTGGCTTTGCTTTATTCTACCTTAGAGGAGTGGCTCCTGACAGCATTAAAACAATAGATATTTACAAGGGAGTGATACCGTTTATTTTTATTCAAATATTTATGCTTTTATTACTTTCGATATTCCCAATCATTGCAACCTGGCTACCAAGTGTTTTACTTTAATCAAGCCTAGGAAATCCTTTTGGAACTAAGCGCCCTGATTGAGCTCTTTTTCCAATCCAATCATTGGTATCGCTATAAACTCTTTTTCTACCTCCAGAATCCTCTATAATAAGACCTTCTTTAGGATTAAAGGTTTTTATAAATAAAACCTCTGAGTCTTTATACTTTTGAAGCCTAACGCCCTTTCCTTTCGACATTTCAGGAAGTTCATCAAGAGAGAAAATTAGCATTTTTTTATTTTCACCAATTATTGCAATATGAGAACCATCAACATGCTTGCAAAAAGAAGCTCTTTCTCCTTCTTTTATATTCAAAATTGCTTTACCTGACTTACGGCTAGATAACATATCCTGATGTTTAATAATAAAACCATTACCTAAGGATGATGATAAAATAATTTTTTTATCTTTTTCGTATGTAAAGATATTAATAACACTATGTTCCTCTTCTATATCAAAGAGAATTTTTAATGGAGTTCCATGACCTCTTCCAGAAGGTAGATCTGAAACATTTAAAGAGTATGATTTTCCATTTGAGCAAAAAATGACTAGTTTATCATTTGTATTTGCATCAATACTCAAAAATAAAGAGTCTTCTTCTTTAAATTTTATTTCTCCTAAATCCTCAAAACTTCCTTTTAAACATCTAATCCAGCCCTCAGAGGATAAAATAATAGAAACTGGCTCGCTTGGAGGGGTGTAATCATTTTTATAAACTATCTCCTCCTCTATAAGATTGATTGATGTCCTTCTCTCGCCCAACAAAGAGCTTTTAGAGTATTGCTTTTTAAGATCCTTAATTTCATTTGAAATAAATTTCCATTGCTCCTCATTCGAATTCAATAAAGATACCAATTCTCTCTTTTCAAAAGTAAGCTCATCAAATTCATTTTTAATTTTTATTTCTTCAAGCTTTCTTAATGATCTTAATCGCATATTAAGAATGGACTCAGCTTGAAAGTCTGATAATTCAAACCTTGTAATAAGTTCAGTTTTTGGGTTGTCCTCTTCACGAATAATTTTAATTATTTCATCCATATTGAGATATGCAATTAAAAGACCAGATAGAATCTCTAGCCTTTCTTCAATTTTATCAAGACGAAAATTAGAAATATTTAAAAGAACTTCTTTACGATGATCTAGCCAAGAAAGTAAAAGATCCCTCAAACCGTGAACAATAGGTATATTATTACTCAAAGCATTAAGGTTAACTGAGAATCTAGCCTCTAAATCAGACATTAAAAATAAGCTATCCATCAAACCTTCTGGATTAATGTCTTTATTCTTTGGAATTAAAACAAGTCTAATATCTTCCGCAGATTCATCTCGAATATCGTCTAGCATTGGTAATTTTTTATCTATAGCCAACTGTGCAATTTTTTCTATTAATTTACCCTTGCTAACCTGATAAGGTATTTCGGTAACAACTATCTTCCAAAGACCTCGTTTTTCTTGTTCTACACTCCATTTGGATCTTATTTTAAAACCACCTCTTCCAGTCTTATAGGTTTCAATAATATTTTCTTTTATTTCAAAAATTTCACCACCAGTTGGAAAATCTGGACCTGGAATAAATTCCAGAAGCTTTTCATAACTAGCATTCCTATGTTTAATCAAATGCAATGAAGCATTGCATAATTCTTCAATATTATGAGGTGGGATTGACGTTGCCATACCTACGGCGATTCCAGATGATCCATTTGCTAATAAATTAGGAAAATTAGCCGGTAAGACAATTGGCTCTTTATCAACTTCATCATAAGTTGAACGAAATTCAACTGCATTCTCCTCAATTCCATTTAATAAAAGTTGCGATACATCAGTAAGTCTTGCCTCGGTATAACGCATGGCGGCAGCATTATCTCCATCAATATTACCGAAATTACCTTGACCATCAATTAAGGGCCACCTAACAGAAAAATCCTGAGCTAGACGAACTAATGTATCGTAAATTGCCTGATCACCATGTGGATGAAAACGACCCATAACATCACCAACTACTCTTGCTGACTTTTTAAATGAGGAAGATGGTTTTAGATTAAGTTGATACATGGCATATAACAACCTTCGATGAACTGGCTTCAATCCATCTCTTGAATCTGGAAGAGCCCTATCCATTATAGTTGTTAAGGCGTAAGCTAAATATCGCTCCTCTAGAGCATCAACTAGCTCAATATCTTCATATTGATCAATAAGTTTCATTTTTTTCAACGCATTCTAAATGATGAAAGAGTCATCACTCAAGTAATCGAACATTCTTTTACGTGATGATGAAAGATTCTTTGCATATTGTGAATACACTCTTTTAATTAAAAAAAATTCAGTCAGTTTTAAACTGTCCAAAAGATCGGCCTTACTTACGCTTTTTATTTCATTTTGACCTAAAAATTCTGGTAACTTTAAGAGTCTATCCTCCCAGCCTTTTGCACCTAGCGCGCTTACCGCTCTTCCCGTCTTTGGGGAAACCCAATTTAAATTATCAGTTGATCCATTTACAGCACACGAAGATAAATCAAGTCCATACCCCATCCTTTCAATAAATAATAATTCGAATTTAATGTACAAAAAAGGCCATAGGCTTGTATTATTTAAATTATCAAGCAATTCCTCGATTATATTATATAAATCAATACACTCCTCTCTTTCTGGAAAGATATCCATTAATGAGCAAATAGAATTTAATACTTCTAAATTAATAGAGCTATTTAAATAATTTGAACTCCTAGACTTAATTAATTCTGTATTAAAAAAACCAAGGTGTTCGGATAACCTGGCTCGCCAATTAACAGATAATGTATTTCCTGGAATATTAACACCGGAATTGCCTTGATTTTTTTTTATTCGTATTAGTCCAGAATAAATACCATTATCTTTAGTTAATATTTTCATTAAATTAGTACTATCTGAGAATTTTTTAACGCCTATTGCTATACCCTTATCGGTTAAATTCATGTTAATTCTCTTTTTTATCTAAAAAATTTAATCCCATTTTTTCATAATGCTCTTCATTGTCAGTCCAATTTTTTTTGAACTTAACATTGATTTTTAAATGAACTTTTTCTTCTACAACTTTTTCTAGATCAAGGCGGGATGCAATACCGATAGATTTTATCATTTTACCACTTTTCCCTAGAACAATTCCAACATGATTTTTTTTACCAACATAAATTGTTTGCTCGACTGTAATAGAATTATTTTTATTTGACTTCCAAGAATCTGTTTCTACAGTTGAAAGATATGGAACCTCCTCATGAACGAATAAAAAGAGTTTTTCTCTAGTTATTTCAGAAGCGATAAGAGACATTGAGGTATCCGCAACTTGATCTTCAGGGTAAAGCCATTGCCCGAGAATAGATTCTTTGTTTGAGGCATCTAAAAGACTCTCGACACCATCACCATTTACTGCAGAAATTAAAAAAGTTTCTTTAAAGTTTATAAAATCATTGTAAGTTTTTACCTTCTCAAGAAGATCAGACCGTCTAATTAAATCAATTTTATTTAATAATAAAAAGGTTTTATGCTTAACAAGCTTAATTTTTTCAATGAAAATTGGATCTAATTTCTCGAGCGATTTCTTACAGTCAATCAATAGGTAAATTAAATCAACATCATTTAAAATACCAAAAGCATTATCCAGCATTGCTTTTTCGAATTTTGTTTTTGCATTAAAAATTCCTGGTGTATCAATAAAAACCATTTGTGTATTACCAAGGATTTTCAATCCTCTTAAGCCAGATCTAGTTGTTTGAGCTTTATGAGTAACAATAGATAATTTTTCTCCTATTATATTATTTAGAAGAGTTGATTTACCAGAGTTTGTCGGGCCAACAATACCTATAACTA
>JABHUT010000062.1 GCA_018658685.1 Alphaproteobacteria bacterium | reverse complement strand
TCTTTTGGTAAGTTTTTTAAAAATTCTTTATCTTTCAAAGTATCAACTAGCTGAATTTTTCTATCTAAAATTTTTTTTCCAACAATGGAATTAGAAAAAATTTTAAAATACTTCTTATCTGAAGCACCTTTAAGGGCGTCAATTACGTGAAAAACTTGTGTTGTATCTTCTTTATTTTTATCTAGAGCCCTTATTGCTTTAAAAGCTTTTATTGGCTTGACCCTATTAATCCAAAGACTATAAATATTTTTATATAAAAATTTTAACATAATTTATTTTAGCAAAGTAAAATTAGATTTCAAAGTGAATTAGAAACTATTATTTTATAAGAATTAGATTAAAGATTACAATTAAAGTTTGAGATTTACAAAGCGGGTGTGGCGGAACCGGTAGACGCGCCAGATTCAAAATCTGGTTCAGGCAACTGAGTGGGAGTTCAAGTCTCCCCACCCGTACCAAAGGTTAATAAAATGAATTTTCTTAGTACTAAAGTTTATAATATATTAAGAGCTAAAAAAAGTCCTCTTTACTTGTATGCTATTGCGTTTTCAGAAAGTATTTTTTTTCCAGTACCAACTGATACTTTTTTAATCCCCATGGCTCTTGCTAATCGAGAAAAGGCAATTTCACTTGGTCTTTATACAACTTTATTCTCAGTTATTGGCGGTGCAGTGGGATATTTAATTGGACTTTTATTTTTTGATACAGTTGGAATTAATATAATTAAAAATTTTGATTTAATAGAAAAATTTGAGATCTTCTCCGCTTCTGTTAAGGATTATGGATATTTTTTTATTTTTATTGCTGGCTTTACTCCAATTCCATATAAAATAGCTGCCATTACATCTGGGGTAATAGGAATTTCCTTTCCCATTTTTATAATATTTAGTTTTTTATCAAGGGGCTTAAGGTTTTTATTGGAGGTATTTCTATGTCAAAAGATTGGTGACAAAGCTATAGACATAATAAAAAAATACTCTTTCTTATTAACTATTATACTCATAATATCGTTTATCGGAATAATTGTAATTAAAGAGGCAATTCTTAATTGATAAATCGTAATTTAATATTGTTCATAATTTTAATTCTATCATCAGTACATTTACTTGAGATATTTGGCTTTGAACCATGTGACCTATGCCTTAAGCAAAGATGGCCATGGTATATTTCTCTTGTTCTCGCAATAATACCAAATTTTATTTTTCATCATAGAAATAATGTTTTTTTACTATTAATTTCCTTATTATTATTTTTAGGAGCAATTTTTGCTGGATGGCACGCTGGAATTGAATGGGGCTTGTGGGATGGCCCGCAAACTTGCACAGCTCAAATATCGAATTACAGCAGTAACTTAATTGAAAAATTGCAGTCATCTTCATTTGCACCACAATGCAACCAAGCATCTTTTAGAATTTTAGGTTTATCTTTAGCTGGATATAATTTTATTATTTCATTTGTAGGGTCTATAATGATATTCAAATATACTAGAAAGATATTATGAAAAGAAAACGTTTAGATGAAATAATTCGAGTTGATCATGCTGGAGAGCATGGGGCAATTGCAATTTATAAAGGTCAGTTATCGGCTTTAAATTTAATAGGTGATAAGAAAACCTCATTTATTATTTCTGAAATGGCTGAGGGTGAAAAAGTACATGCCAAAGAATTTGATAGGCTTGTTAAAGAGAGAAAAACAAGGCCGACTGCCTTAATGCCTTTATGGAATCTTGCCGGATATACTCTAGGAGTTATGTCTGTGATAGGAGGAAGAGACAGTGTCATGGCATGTACTGAAGCGGTAGAAGAAATAATAGATAAGCATTACTCAGATCAAATTGAAGAATTAGAGAGCTCTGGCCAAGAAAAAGATATTTTAAAAACGATAAAAAAATTTCACGCAGAAGAAATTGAACATGAAAAAATTGCAAAAAACGAAATCTCAGAAAATACACCTGCACTTAAGGCATTTAAAAAGTTAGTTGGTATAGGCTGCAAAACAGCAA
Source organism: Alphaproteobacteria bacterium (assembly GCA_018658685.1). Classification (GTDB taxonomy): domain Bacteria; phylum Pseudomonadota; class Alphaproteobacteria; order MED-G09; family MED-G09; genus MED-G09. The sequence continues at coordinate 7,166 of JABHUT010000062.1, read as the reverse complement.
TAAATCTATCAGAAAAAATTTAAGCCTCTAACTCAGAATCCCAATAAAGATAATCCATCCAGCTATCATGAAGGTAATTGGGCGGAAAAAGTCTTCCATTTTTATGTAACTCATGAACGTTAGGTTTATATGGCCACTGTAAGGGCTTCATATTAGCTTCATGATATAAATGATTAGATTTTTTTAAATTACATTTAGAACATGCAGTAACAACATTATCCCATGTAGTTAGCCCTCCCTTAGACCTAGGTAATAAATGATCAAAAGTAAGGTCTGAAGCTTCCCCGCAATATTGACAGTTAAATCTATCTCTAAGAAATAAATTAAACCTAGTAAAAGCAGGCCACTGGGGAGGTTTAACATAATTCTTTAGCGAAACAACTGAGGGTAATTTGATTTCAAAACTTGGAGAATGAACTGATTTATTGTAACTTGATACGATATTTACTCTATCAAGAAATACTGCTTTAATTGCATCTTGCCATGACCATAATGATAACGGGTAATAAGAAAGGGGTCTAAAATCAGCATTAAGAACTAGAGCAGGACAAGATTCAGGGTGCTTTTCAGAGGATAATTTTAATTCAGTATTCATAATAATATTTAATTATGATTCTATATAAAAAATAAATAATTTTATAAAAAAAATAATGACAAAATATAACACTAGATTTGCTCCAAGTCCTAATGGCTATCTTCATTTAGGCCATGCATTTTCTGCAAAAATATCTGAAGGAATAGCTAGAAATAGTGCCGGTAAATTTTTTTTAAGGATTGAGAATATTGATACTGGCAGGTGTAATAAAGAGTTTGAAAAAAATATCCATGATGATCTTTCGTGGCTTGGAATAAAATATCAAAGTGCAGTCATTCGTCAATCAGATCGCTTTAAAGACTATGAAATATATATAAAAAAATTAAGAGATTTAGATTTAATATATCCTTGCTGGGCTACAAGGTCAGAAATTAAAAAAGAAATTAAAAAAAAATTAACTAAAACTCCAAAATGGCCAATTGATCCTGATGGTCAATATATTTATCCAGGAGTTTATAAAAATATATCAAAAGCAAAAATGGCCAATCTCATGCTAAGTGGATTAGATTTTTCATGGCGACTAAATATCGAAAAAGCGCTCATTTATGCCGAAGAAAAATATGGAGATAAAATTTATTTTTATGAAAGAGGGTTAGAGCCTTTAGGAAAGAGAATGATAGAACCCGCTCTATATGGTGATTTTATTATTGGAAGAAAAGAAATTCCGACCTCATATCATCTTTCTGTTACTGTAGATGACGCAGAACAAAATATAAATCTTGTTACAAGAGGTGTAGATCTATATGCCGCAACATCAATTCATAGACTTTTGCAGGTTATTCTTAATTTACCACAAACAGAATGGTATCATCATGAGTTAATCCGAGAAGAAAATGGAATTAAACTCTCAAAAACTAATAACTCTACATCTATAAAATCATTAAGAGAAAAAGGATTTTCAAAAGATAAAATTTTTTCAATGATTTCGGAGACCCAGATTTTCTCGGGTTTAATTTAGTGTGACAAAATGGTCTAGCCATAATTTATAAAAATATGATAACAACATAATCATATTTATTTGAGATTTAAATCATGAAAAATAATCCGCTTGTTGAAGAGCTTAAAAATGCTTTTAATGTTTCAAGAGAAATATTTGCAGAAGCAAGAGATAATAATGAAGACCTAAGAGATATTAATTATTTAAACGAAAATCAACATATTGGTCATGGACTTGCTTGGTATGCTACATACGTTGAATCATTGTCACAGCTATCTAACTGGATAGAAAATCTAGATAATGAGAATCGTTTAACCAAATTGGAAGAAGGTATCGCTGGAATTGGTGCAGGCGAATATTGCCTCCAAATCCTATATGGAATTCCAATGAGTCAGAATGAAACAATAAGGCCTCATGAATTAAAAATTTCTGATTTAAGTTTAGAAAATTTCAAAAAAATTTCAAAACCACTTATAGCTAGATCGTCTAGCAAAGAAAAAAATCGTGTAATGAAACTTCTTCTAGAAAGCAAGCAGTCTGGAATAGATCCAGATGATGGCTTAGATGAGACATATAGGGAAATAAAGAGTCAATTTAGACGATTTGTTGAAGAAGAAATCATCCCTGAAGCTCATGAATGGCATCTAAATGATGAATATATACCGTTAGAAATAATTGAAAAAATGTCAGAGCTAGGAGTTTTTGGCCTAACAATTCCTGAACAATATGGTGGTCTAGGATTAGAAAAAAAAGCTATGTGTATTGTTTCTGAAGAATTATCACGAGGATGGATAGGTGTTGGATCGCTTGGAACCAGATCAGAAATAGCAGCTGAATTAATTCTTATAGGTGGCTCAGAAGCTCAGAAAAAGAAATACCTTAATAAAATTGCTTCAGGAGAAATATTTCCAACAGCAGTTTTTTCTGAACCAGACATAGGTTCAGATTTAGCTCACTTAAAGACAAGGGGTAAGCTTGTTGATAATAAATATCTTATAAGTGGAAATAAAACATGGATAACCCATGGTGCCCGAGCAGACCTCATGACATTACTCGTAAGAACAAATAATGAATTAACCGATCATAAAGGTCTTTCAATGTTCCTCGCTGAAAAGCCAAGAGAAACTGAAGATGAATTCTTTCCTGCAGAGGGAATGAGTGGTGGAGAAATTAACGTAATTGGTTACAGGGGAATGAAAGAATTTGATATTGGCTTTGATAATTTTGAAGTTCCAAGCGAAAATCTTCTTGGCGAGGAAGAAGGAAAGGGATTTGTTCACTTAATGTCTACTTTTGAGTCTGCAAGAATTCAAACTGCTGCCAGAGCAATAGGTGTTTCACAAAATGCATGCGATGTTGCTTTAACATACGCCAATGATAGAATCCAATTTAGTGAAAAACTTATAAATTTTCCAAGAATTAGTGAGAAATTAATAATGATGTTTGCAGAAACAATGATTGTTAGACAACTAACCTTTCATGCAGCAAATATAAAAGATTCAAAACAAAGATGTGATATGGAAGCGGGTATGGCCAAACTTTTAGGCGCAAGGGTCGCTTGGTCATCAGCTGATAATGCATTACAAATACATGGCGGTATTGGTTTTGCATCAGAAACTCAAATAAGTAGAATTCTTGCAGATGCTAGAATACTGAGTATTTTCGAAGGAACAGCTGAGATACAAGCCCAGGTTATAGCAAGAAGACTCATGGAAAGTAAAAATAGATAATATTTGAAGATTGTTTTATAGGCCCAATTAGCTTAAATTTTATTAATATAATTATATTAATTGTTATGGAGCTATCAATTGAAAAAATTTATAATATTTCAACTTCTACTTATTTGTTTAACATCTTTCCCATCACTTAAAGCAGCCGAATATAGGTTGGGTCTTTCCATGCATGATGTTGAAAGAAGGATAGAGGGAGGTCCCGCCTTATCCTTTGAGAAAATTTTCGATAGACCTAGCTGGTGGCACCCTTATGCCGGAAGACCTCATTTAGGCACACATATAAGTTTGGCCAATAATACACATTTACTTTATGCAGGATCAACTTGGGATTTATTTAAGAAAGGAAAATTCTCTGGGGAGCTAGCATTTGGAGCAGCATTTCATTCTGGTGAGGAAAAAATTAAAAATAATCAATTAGGATTTGGGTGTAAGGTTAATTTTCGAGAAATGATTGCTTTTGGTTATGAAATAAAAGAAAACACCGTACTGCAACTATCTGCTCAGCATATGTCGAATGGAAGTTTGTGCGATCCAAATCAAGGTCTTACTAGTGTTGGCTTTCGATTGGCCTGGAAAATAAATTAATGGTTATACTTAATAAGATTTACACTAAGACCGGCGACAAGGGCTCAACGAGCTTAGGGGATGGATCAAGGGTTTCTAAAGATTCCTTAAGAGTTGAAACATATGGAACTATTGATGAAGCAAACTCTATTATCGGTATAGTAAGAACACATACAAAAACATCTGAACTCATAACGTTAGATAACTTTCTTGGGTCAATTCAAAATGAACTATTTGACCTTGGCGCAGAACTATCTACACCTCAAAAAAGTGACCATAATTCTCTCTCTATAGTAGAAAAACAAGTAGATAGAATTGAACAAGAGATTGATCAATTAAATATCAATCTTGAACCTCTTAGATCTTTTGTTTTACCAGGCGGAACTCCAGCTTCATCATACCTTCATTTGGCTCGCACCGTAATAAGAAGGGCCGAGAGACTGATGGTACAATTATCATTAACAGAAAATAATTCTGTATCAGCAATAGCATTAAAATATGTAAATAGACTTTCTGATCTATGTTTTGTTGCTGCACGTTATGCAAATCAAACAGGTCAAGGCGGTCAAGGCGATACACTTTGGAGACCAGGTGAAACAAATAATGATGAATAGCTCTTTAAAAATTTTCATCATTAATATAATTAATTTTATCTATTTAAAATGTTCGATTGACACAAATGTCTAGTAGTCTTAATTTCTGCAAATCTAATATATTGAATTAATTGGAGATAAAAAATGAAGGTTCTAGTGCCTATTAAAAGAGTAGTTGACTACAATGTTAAAATTCGTGTGAAATCAGATAATTCTGGAGTTGAACTAGCAAACGTTAAAATGTCAATGAATCCTTTTGACGAAATAGCTGTTGAAGAGGCAATAAGGCTTAAAGAAGCAGGTAATGTTTCAGAAATTATTGTTCTTTCAGTAGGGCCTCAGCAATCCCAAGAAACAATTCGTACAGCTCTAGCAATGGGTGCTGATAGAGGTATATTAATTAAAACTGATGAATTAGTAGAACCCCTAAATGTTGCCAAACTAATCAAAGCTGTCAGTGATGAGGAAAACCCAGAAATAATTATCCTAGGAAAACAAGCAATTGATGATGACAGCAATCAGACAGGTCAAATGCTCTCTGCATTATTGGGTTGGTCACAAGGAACATTTGCTTCAGAATTAAAAATCTCTGATGGTAAAATTAATGTCATTAGAGAAGTTGACGGAGGACTCCAAACAATTGATCTAAAACTACCATCAGTTATCACAACAGATCTAAGATTGAATGAACCAAGATATGCATCTCTTCCAAATATTATGAAAGCAAAGAAAAAACCAATAGAAGAAAAAAGCCCTGAAGATTATGGCATTGAAATCTCTTCTATGCTTGAGGTAATAAAAGTTTCTGAGCCTGCACAAAGAGAGGCGGGAATAAAAGTAGAAACTGTAGAAGAATTAGTTGATAAGTTAAAAAATGAAGCAGGAGTTATTTAAATGACTACGTTACTTATAGCAGAACACGATAATAAAATTCTTAATGAAGCAAATAAAAAAGCTATGGATGCAGCCACAAAGATTGGTGAAGAAGTTCATATTTTAGTTGCTGGCAAAGATTGTTCAGCAATTGCTGAAGAGGCAGCAAAAATTGCAGGTGTCTCAAAAGTCTTATTATGCGACAATCCTACATATGAAAAACATATGGCTGAATCATATGCAGATCTTGTCGTTGAAGTCTCTAGTGATTACAACGCGATCCTTACAACAGCGTCAACAACAGGTAAAAACTTTATGCCTAGAGTGGCAGCTCTTCTTGATATTCCTCAAATTTCTGAAATTATTAATGTTATTGACTCCAGTACCTTTGAGCGACCTATTTATGCCGGCAATGCAATCCAAACAGTTAAAACTATATCCGATAAAAAGGTAATAACTGTAAGAGCCCCCTCTTTTCAAGCCGCTGGAGATCAAGATCCCGCAACTGTTGAAAATATTCAAAATTCTGAGGATAAAAATTTATCTGAATATATCTCTGAAGAACTAACAAAATCTGATCGTCCAGAACTTACTGCTGCTAAAATAATTATTTCTGGGGGTCGTGGCATGCAAAATGGTGAAAACTTTGTACTTCTTGAAGGTGTTGCTGACAAACTTGGGGCTGCACTTGGAGCATCAAGAGCAGCTGTTGATGCGGGCTTTGTCCCTAATGATTATCAAGTTGGTCAAACAGGAAAAGTTGTTGCACCAGAATTATATATAGCGGTTGGTATTTCTGGAGCCATTCAGCATCTTGCAGGAATGAAAGATTCAAAAGTTATTGTAGCAATAAACAAAGATGAAGAAGCACCAATCTTTCAAGTAGCGGATTATGGTTTAGTGGCTGATCTCTTTAAAGCTATCCCTGATCTCAATGCTGCTCTAGGGTAATTTAATTAATTTCTTTTAATTCATTAATTATTTCTAAGATCTCTTCTGAATCCCATTCCCATGGGCCATTTTTCCTTCCTACTTCCTTTCCCTCCTTGTTAATAAGAAGAGTAAATGGAAGCCCTGTTGCTTTAGCATAAAGCCCAGATTTAGTTGATTTATCATGGAAAATTTTTAAATTCTCAATACCCTCTTCTTGATAAAACTCAGCAATCTTTGAGATATCAGTTTTCTCAACAGCTATGGCAATAACCTGGAAACTTTCATCGCCCAAAATATCCTCAAGTCTATCTAAAGATGGCATTTCTACTCTGCATGGAGCACACCAAGTTGCCCAAAGATTAACCAATAATACCTTTCCATTGAAGTCAGAAAGAAAAAACTCTTCCTGATCTAAATTAAAAAAGCTAATTTCTTTCAAATTTGCTTGATCATTTGACTCTACGAATATTTTATCATGATTTTTTTCAGATTTTATATTATTAGAATAATTAAAAAATATAATAACAATACAAGATATAATAATTAAGCCTATTAAGAGTGCTTTTTTTGATATATTCATTAGTAATTACCTTAAAAAATTAATAGGTCTAAAAAATTATGGTTAATAAAGCTTCAAAAAATAAAATGTGGGGAGGAAGATTCTCCTCTGACTCATCAAAGCTATTGCAAAACGTTAATTCTTCTATCGAGTTTGATTATAAACTATTTGAAGTGGATATTGAAGCTTCAATTGCACATGCCCAAATGCTATCTCACTGCAAAATAATTACAAAAAAAGACTCGTTGTCAATTATAGCTGGCCTTAAGAGAATTAAAGTTAAATTTAAGAAGGGTAACTTCAAGCTAAGAAAAGAATTAGAAGATATTCATATGAATATTGAATCAGAACTCAAAAAGGATATTGGTGATACTGCTGG
>JABHUT010000061.1 GCA_018658685.1 Alphaproteobacteria bacterium | reverse complement strand
CCAACAGCAATTGATGGAGAAAAATTATCGCCTGCCGAACTCTTAACCAAATTAAATGAAGTAGGTGGAAAAAATGGAGTGGGCAGACTTGACCTAGTAGAAAACAGAAGTATAGGAATGAAATCAAGGGGTATTTATGAAACTCCTGGTGGAACAATTCTTTTGGAAGCACACAGAGGAATCGAACAAATAACCTTAGATAGAGAAGCTTGCCACTTAAAAGACGAGATAATGCCAAGGTATGCCGAATTAATTTATAATGGTTTCTGGTTTTCTCCTGAAAGAAGGATGCTTCAAGCTTTAATTGATGAGAGCCAAGTTTCAGTATCAGGCGATGTTAGAGTTAAAGTTTATAAGGGTGGAGTTTCTGTTGTAGGTAGAAGCTCTTCTAAATCTCTATATTCTCTTGAACATGTAACTTTTGAAGAAGATGATGTTTATGATCAGGTTGATGCCGAAGGTTTCATAAAACTAAGCGCATTGAGACTTAGGCTAGCTAAAAAAATTTAAAAGCCTAGTTTAGAAAATTCAATATTATTTTGTTCACATGTCGCAATTAAAGTATTCAAGAGAAGACAAGCTATAGTCATTGGTCCAACACCTCCTGGAACAGGTGTTATTGAAGAAGCATTTTTAATTGCGCCGTTATAATCAACATCCCCAACTAGTTTAGTTTTTCCAGGTCCTTTTTCTGGGGCATCAAGTCTATTAATTCCAACATCAATAATTGTTGTCCCTGGACTAATCCAATCTCCTTTTACTAATTCAGGAATCCCTACTGCGGCAACTAAAATATCTGCAGACAAACAAACTTCTTTTAAATTCTTCGTGCGAGAATGACATACGGTAACTGTACAATTTTCCTTAAGTAATAATTGTGCTATCGGCTTACCAACCAAATTTGATCTTCCTAAGACTACAGCATGAAGCCCTGATAAATCACCAAGAGTCTCTTTAATAAGAAGCGCTGATCCTTGAGGCGTACAAGGCACCATGCCTTTTAAACCACTTGCTAAATATCCAGAATTCACAGGGTGTAATCCATCTACATCCTTTGAAGGTAAAATAGTTTCAATAATTCTCTGTTGACTCATATGCTCTGGAACAGGGAATTGAACTAAAATACCATTAACAGATTGATTTTCGTTTAAGTCTTTGACATTTTTCAAAAGTTTCTCTTCTGAAGTATCTTCTGGGAGACGGAACTCTAAGGATTCCATGCCAGCTTCTTTAGTCTGAATACCTTTGTTCCTAACATAAATCTCACTTGCTGGATCAGTGCCAACAAGGACAACAGCGAGGCCGGGCGTAATACCATATTTTGATATTAAATTATCAGTAGCAATCTTAATCCGTTCTCTTAAATTTATAGCGTGTTGTTTACCATCTATAATTGAACCTACCATCAGCTTACAAAACCAGAGGCCAATACTCTCTTAAAAGAGAGCGTAAGAAATAAATCGCTAAAAGTGCTATGATTGGTGAAATATCAAGACCACCAAAGCTTGGTAAAAAAGACCTAATTCGACCCAATAGTGGTTCTGTTAAACGCCAAGAGGCCTCATGAAACATTCGAACAAACTGATTTGAGTTATTAATTATATTTAATGATGAAAGCCAACTTAAAACCACAGTAATAATTATTACCCAAGAATAAAGGTCTAAAATGGCATCTATTAATAAGAAAATTGAATTCATATTACCTGTTTACTATTTGTTATAAGGCTTTTCAATAAACAAATTAAACCTCTCTTCTTTAATTATAAAAATTACCAAATAAGTATGATGTCTTCGTCGGATCTATAGAGCTTATCCCCAGGTTGAGTTGAGAAAGATTGATGAAACTCTTTCATATTGATAATAACCCCATCAACTCTAAATCTTGCTGGTGAGTGGGGATCAGTAGCAACTCTCATGGCCGCAATCTCTTTACGAAATTTTACTCGGTCTTGCTGAGCCGTTCCTATAAAAAATCTTTGCTCACCTGTATAATTATCAATAATTGGAGATGGTTCTCCACCTAAAGATATCTTGTATGCTCTAAATGCTGCTTTTGCACCACCAAGATCTGCAATATTTTCACCTAAAGTAAGTTCACCATTTAAAGTAACACCAGGAACAGCTTCATACTGAGAATATTGTTCGACAAGTTTCTTTGTTCTTGCATCAAAATTTTTCCTATCCTCTTCTGTCCACCAGTTGTTTAGATTGCCATCACCATCAAATTGAGACCCTTTATCATCAAAGGCATGGCTGATCTCATGACCGATAGTAACTCCAATTGCACCATAATTAACGGCATCATCGGCGTTAGGATTAAAGTTGGGCGGTTGAAGATAGGCCGCAGGAAAAACAATCTCATTTTTTGTTGGACTGAAATATGCATTAACAGTCTGAGGAGACATTGCCCATTCTCTTCTATCAACAGGGCCTTTTAGTTTCTCTAAAGCTTTTGTATATCCAAATGAAGATGCATTCTGAAGGTTCTTATATAAATCATCTGGACTTATCACTAACTCATCGTATTCATCCCAAATTTCTGGATAACCTATTTTTACATTTAATTTCGATAATTTTTCTAATGCCTTTTGTTTTGTTTCATTTGTCATCCAGCTTAAATCTTCTATACCCAATCGAAATGCCTCTAGCAAATTATCAACAAGGACATCCACTCTAGCTTTATATTCAGGTGGAAAATATTTTTTAATATAAATCTTCCCTATAGCATCTCCCATAACACCATTAGACAAACCAACACCCCTTTTCCACAAATCAGGTAATTTTTCTCTGCCGGTTAAAATTTTTGCAAATCTGAATGACTCATTTACAAAATCATCTGATAGAGAACCAGTAGAGCCTTTAACCAATCTCACAAGTAGGTAATCCTTCCATTGATCAATCGGAATCTCTTCCATTAGCTTTAAGGTTGATTGAATATAATCAGGGGATTCAACAATAAATCTTTTCTGGTCTTCAAGCTCAAGGTAAGAAACCCAAGCCTCCCATTCGCCTTGACCTAAATTATTAAGCTCTTCTCTTGTATAAGGGTTATAAATTTTTTCTGGATCACGGCTATCAGTCCTTGATAATTGGATCTTAGCTATTTTTTCTTCAATAGAATAAGCATTCAATGCTTTCTTTTTTTCTTTACCCGTTTCGACTAATTTTAAAAGATTCTCAATGTGAGAGAGGTATGCCTCCCTAGCATCTTTATAGGTATCGTCAAAATAATAATCTCTATCAGGAAGGCCAAGACCACTTTGATCGATATAAACTGTGTAGTTAAGTGGATCTTTTAAATCATCATATATAGCAATGGTGAATGGAACTGATGGACCTGACCTAACAGAATAAGAAAAATAAGCCCACAAATCCTTAAGATCATTTATTTCTTCGATTCTTTGAATATCTCTTACTATAGGCTGATATCCAAGTTTATTGATACGATCACGATCCATATAGCTATTATAGAGATTAGCAATTTTGATTTCTTCTGAGCTAAGGTTTGTATCCTTTTGACTCATTCTTTGGATAATTTCTTCAATTAATTTTCTTTGATTTACATAAGATTCCTCACGTAAAGTCATATAAGAACCCCACCCGACCTGATCACTTGGGATTGGGGTATTTTGTAGCCATTCACTATTGATATGATCGTAAAGACTGTCCTGAGGCCTTGTGAGATAATTAAATTCCTTTGGGTTAATACCAGAAATTTTAGTTTCAGCAGAAACTTCTCCTGATGAAAGAAATAACAATGTAAACAAATAAATAATTGAAATAAAACTCATTAAATCACCCCCTACATAGCACTTATGCCACCATCAATTTTTAACTCTGATCCAGTAACAAATTTAGACTCATCGCTAGCAAGATATAAAACTGCATAAGCAACGTCATCGGGGTCCCCGATTGTATTTAAGGGAACTTGTTTAGCAAGTTTGGCTTTTAGTTCTTCTTTCTTAAGGTTACTTCGATTTAACATCCCTTCGATTATTGGTGTATCAATGAATGTAGGGTGAATAGAGTTACATCTTATTTTATAACCTTGTCTTGCGCAATGAAGTGCAACTGACTTACTCATAAGCCAAACACCCGCCTTCGCTGTATTATAAGAAACCATATTATGGCCTGCAATAAGACCAGCGATTGATGATGTGTTAACTATGGAGCCAGGCGAATAATTTTTCATAATTGGTATGGCATATTTACAACCCAAAAAGACAGAATCGGTATCAACCTTCATCACTTTCTGAAAAATCTCATAATCTGTTTCCTCAATTGATGAACCTTCGCCAATACCAGCATTGTTGACTAATATATTTAGTCCACTCATTTTTTCCTCTGCAAAAGCAAGGGTATCTTGCCATTCTTGCTCAGAAGTAACATCGAGCTTTATTGAAAAGACTTTACCAGGAAACTCGTTGTTAATTTTTTCTTCAGTTTCCTTCAGCTTTTCAGAATTAATATCGGCTAATACAACTTTGGCGCCTTCTTTTGCTAACATATACGATATCGCCTCCCCTAAACCTTGGGCAGCACCTGTAACAAAGGCCATTTTTCCATTTACACGTCCAGACATATTTTTCTGATCTCCTAAATCTTTATTTATTTTTTTTGATTATTCTATCTATCATATTCTAAATAACTAGACTTATTTTATTCCATCATAAAAAATTTTGTTGGTCAAAATAGCGGGAAGAATTCTGGGAGTCTTTTCTTCAGCCCCCCAATATAAATACAGTGGCACTCCACCACGTTTGTATTTTTCTAATTCCCCGGTAATTAAAGGGTCATAATTTGTCCAATCTGCAACAAGATAAATTAAGTCACCATCATTAATTAATTTTTTAAAGGAATCAGACTTAAAAACAATAGCTTCATTTACTTTACAAGTTAAACACCAATCTGCAGTAAAATTTACTAAAATATTTTTATTAGTCTCTTTGTATTTATTTAGTATTTCTTTTGACCAGGGCTCTCCTACTTCTAACTCCCTCTTATTTAAGACTTCATCGTTATTATTTGAAAATATTATAAATAGAGGAGCTAAAATAATGAAAAATATTGAAATAAATTTATATAATTTATTTTTAATACTGAGTTTGTAAAAAGTTAAAGAGATTATAATAAATAAAAGTCCAATAAATAGATCCCTAAGACCAGAGAGACCTGCTTGTCTTTGAACCACCCATGCCAACCAAATGGCAGTTAGTGCCATAGGTATAGACATAAGTTGGCCTACGCGAACCATCCACACACCAGGTTTTGGTAAGAAATTAAGACCTGATGGAACAGCTGATAAGGCCATGGTCGGAAAAGCAACGCCGAGACCTAATGATAAAAAAATCAAAAGAGAAACAAAAAAAGATTGAGATAATCCCCATCCAATTGCCGCACCCATAAATGGACCTGTACAGGGGGTTGCGACTATGACAGTTAGGCATCCTAACAATAATGAATTAAGATATCCTGTTGTTTTTGAACCAATACCACCTAACCTAGTTAAGGACGAGCCAAATTCTATTTTAAATAATAATGTGAATGCTATCGCAAAAAACAAAATAGACAAAAGACTTGATACCGAACTAGATTGAAGTTGCCAGCCCCAACCAACGGCTTGACCAAGATTCCTGAATATAAAAGTAGCAGACAATAAAACAAGCATGCTTAATTCAACGCCTAAAGAAAAAGCTAGTCCGTGCTTCCAGGCTCCGCCTTCACCAGCCTCTTTAATAAATGTCATTACCTTGAGCGCAATGACGGGGAAAACGCATGGCATAATATTTAAAATAATCCCACCTAAAAAAGCCAAGATGATAGCAACAAAGAAAGAAAGAGATTCATCATTAGGGCTTTCAATCTTAGAAACATAATTAATGGGGGAAGAAATATTAGAAAAAACTATTCCATTACTAGTAACTATTTCTAGAACACCAGAAACACTTTCTAGATTTTTATTTCTATCAGGCCTTTCAATGATTATCTTTGATTCCTCTGCATCTTCAAAATATAACTGAGAGGCTGAATATTTTATCAGTCCATTTTCTTCAGGATAAAAATAAACTTCTAAAATTTTTTTATTATTTTTTGGCCATGATAGCGAAAATAAATCATCAGAGGCTTCAACGTATACATTAAAGTTACTGTCGGACGGTAGTTTCTTATACCATTTAGATAATAAATCCCTTGATACGGAAATATCATCGTCGTCAAATTCATTTATGTTAAAACTAACCTTGGCACTTTCAGGAATACAAATTAATTCACATATTAAGAAATCAATTTCTACAGAAAACTCTTGTTCGCCATCAAAATCCTCATCAATATTAAAAATGATAGGTAGAACTAATTGATCGTAATAACCATAACTCATCAATGGCTCTACTTCTGCTCTTCCGGGAACTGGCCAAAGCTTTGTACTTTGATTAATACCTTTTGGCGTGGACCATTTAATGTCAGGAGGTAGCCCAGAGTCTCCAGGGTTCTTCCAGTAGGTGTGCCATCCTGGATCTAAATCGAATTTAATTCCGAGGACAAAATTTTCACCTATTTTAATTTCTTTAGACTCAGCTAATATTTCAATACTTGCATGATCGGTAGTGGTGCTTGGTATTTTTCCAAAAGATAGATCTGGAAAGAGAAAAAGAACAAAAATTAGTACTAAAAATTTCTTCATAACCTTTAATTAACCCCTCATAAGAACGGGGTCCTTCATTGATAAAATTCAAATTCATTTTTATTTATTTAACATCCTAATATTATCATAATTAAAGATCGTTTAGGTAAGTTATTTAATTTATGATAGTTATTAAACGATTAATAAAAATTTAGGAAGCCAAATGTTAAATGGATATCTTACAGTACTTGGAATTGAAAGTAGCTGCGACGAAACTGCAGTCTCAATTGTAAGATTGAAGAATGAATTTGATGGAGAAATTCTCTCTAATATTGTGTTTAGTCAAATTGATGAGCATTTACCATATGGTGGAGTTGTTCCAGAAATTGCGTCAAGGTCTCATGTTGAAAGCTTAGGTCCTTTGATAGACAAGGCATTAAATGAGGCCTCTTTAAAATTAAATAATATTGATGGGATTGCCGCTACGGCTGGTCCGGGGCTTGTGGGTGGCTTAATTGTAGGGCTTACAACCGCAAAGGGTATTTCATTAGGGGCTGGAATTCCTCTAGTAGGTGTTAATCATTTAGAAGGTCATGCACTGACACCTCTATTAACAAATAAAGTATCGTTTCCATATGTTTTATTATTAATTTCGGGTGGGCACACTCAATTAATTCTAGTTAAGGATCTTGGTGAATACATTCAGTTAGGAACAACTCTTGATGATGCTGTTGGTGAGGCCTTTGATAAAGCTGCAAAATTTCTTGGCTTGGGGTATCCAGGAGGACCGGCACTGGAAAAAATTTCAAAAAAAGGCTCTAACGTTAGATTTAATTTTCCTAGACCTCTTTTAAAGTCTCATGACTGTAATTTTTCTTTCTCAGGATTAAAGACATCACTTATTAGAGAAGTTAAAGAAATTGAACCGCTGACAGAAAATGATCTGGCTGACATAGCCTCCTCTTATCAACAAGCAATTATTGATTGTTTAAGAGAAAAGTCTAGTAGAGCAATATCTATAGCAAAAGAGGAATATAAGGATTTAAATATAAAGTTTTTTGTTGCGTCAGGAGGAGTTGCTTCAAATAAGGCAATTGGAAAAAGCCTTAACGAACTGGCGCTCAGAAATAGTATGGAGTTTGTTGCACCACCGATAAAATTTTGTACAGATAATGCTGCAATGATTGCTTGGGCTGGAGGATTAAGACTTCTAAATGGACAAAAAGATAGCTTAGAAATTTCTGTAAAATCTAGATGGCCATTAAATGAAATGAAAATCAATGGAGGTATGCATGAATAATTCTTATAGCTCTATCTCAGTTATAGGTGCCGGAGCTTGGGGCACCGCAATAGCCTCTACCTTATCAAAAAATCAGAAGT
>JABHUT010000060.1 GCA_018658685.1 Alphaproteobacteria bacterium | reverse complement strand
TAATCAATGGAAATCTTATCTCTTTTCCAACTGAGACAGTTTATGGCTTGGGGGCAGACGCCACAAATGATAAGGCAGTAGCAAAAATTTTTTCAAACAAGGAAAGACCTTCTTTTAACCCCTTAATAGTGCATGTAGAGTCTTTAGATCAAGCAAAAAAAATTGCGCTATTCAATGAAAAAATAGAAAAAATTATCGATAAATTTTGGCCGGGACCTCTAACTATTGTGCTTGACCGAGCCAAGAAATCTAATATTAGTTTGCTTGTAAGCTCAGGATTGAAAACAATAGCACTAAGGCAACCAAAAAATGAAATAGCCCTTAACCTTATTAGAAAACTTAATAAACCAATAGCCGCGCCTAGCGCTAACAAATTTGGCCTATTAAGCCCCACCTCTTCACTTCATGTTAAAAAACAATTTAAAAAAAATAATGATATATCTTTTATTATAGATGGTGGAAAAACTGATATTGGAATAGAAAGTACAGTTATAGGTTTGGATGAGAATCAAAAACTAATAATTTACAGGCATGGTGGGGTTACTAAGGAAGAAATTGAAGAAATAATAAAAGAAGAAATTGAAGAAATAATCGAGGATAATGATATAAGTAAGGGAAATATTTCTCCAGGATTAATAAAAAAACATTATTCTCCCAAAGTCCCTTTAAGAATGAATGTATTAAAACCAAAAGAAAATGAGGTTTTTATTGGATTTGGACCAGATTATGGAGAGCCTAATCTTAGTTTATCAGGAAACTTAAATGAGGCAGCAGCAAACCTATTTTTTCTATTAGAAAAATACGAGGACAAAGGAAAAGGCATTTGTATTTCTCCAATCCCAGTTGATGGAATTGGCGCAGCAATTAACGATAGATTAAGAAGAGCTTCTTATTAATTACCTAAGAGATGGTAAAATATAATCCTTAAACTGTTCTCGCAAAGTTAGTTTTTGAATCTTTCCAGTTGCTGTATGAGGAATTTCTTCAACAAAAACTACATCATCAGGCATCCACCATTTAGCCAACTTTCCTTCAAGATATGATAAAATTTCTTCCGGTTCTGGTGTTTTATTGTCGACTGCAACACAAATCAATAAAGGTCTTTCATCCCACTTAGGGTGAACTACACCAATAACTGCCGCTTCAGCAATATCTTGATGACCAACTGCAATATTTTCTAATTCAATTGATGAAATCCACTCTCCTCCGGACTTAATTACATCTTTTGATCTATCTGTAATTTGCATAAATCCTAACTCATCAATTGTGGCAACATCTCCAGTATCAAAATAACCATCTTCATCAAGAATCTCACCACCATCACCTTTCATATATTGATTGGATATAAATGGACCCCTAACTTTTAAATTACCAAAATCTTTTCCATTCCAAGGTAAATCATTATTTTCATCATCCGTTATCTTCATTTCAACCATGTAAGATGCTCGACCCTGCTTTAATTTAATATCTACTTGTTCTTCAAAACTAAGGTCTTCCATTCCATGCTTAAATGCTCCAATTGTTCCCAAAGGTGACATTTCTGTCATACCCCAAGCATGCATCACAGAAACATTGTAATCTCTTTCAAATTTTTCAAGCATTACTCTTGGTACTGCAGATCCTCCAATTGCAACCCTCTCTAAAAAAGGTAAGTCAAGATTGTTAGCCTCTAAGTATTGCAAAAGCATGAGCCAAACAGTTGGCACAGCAGCAGTAAATGTTACTTTTTCATCTGTTAAAAGCTGATAAATACTTTCACCATCCATATTCATACCTGGCATAACCACCTTACATCCAGACATTGGAGCAGAAAAAGAGAGACCCCAAGCATTTGCATGAAACATGGGAACAACAGGCATAACAGAGTCAGTAGATTTAATACCCATAGCATCAGCATTATTTGCTACCAATGTATGCAGGACGTTTGACTTATGAGAGTAAAGAACGCCCTTTGGATTACCTGTAGTCCCTGATGTATAACAAAGGCCACAAGCATCAGTCTCCTCAACTTTTAACCATTCATAATCGTTATCTTCTGCATTAATCATATCTTCATAGCAAAAAATATTCTTTAAGTTTGTTTCGGGCATATTTGCACTATCTGTTAAAAATATAAAACCTTTAACATTAGGTAACTTAGCCTCAATGCCCTCTAGAATTTTTACAAAAGTTATATCCGCAATAATATATTTATTATCAGCATGATTGATAATATACTCAAGCTGTTCAAGAAAAAGTCTTGGATTGAGAGTATGATAAATTGCTCCTACACCTGTAATTCCATACCAAGTTTCTAAATGCCGGTGGGTATTCCATGCTAAAGTCCCAATAACATCTGATTTTTTTACACCTAACTTTATTAATGACTTGGAGAACTTACGGGCTCTTGAATGTATTTCAGAATAATTTGTTCTATGAATATCCCCTTCAACCTTTCGAGTAACGATCTCCCTATCACCATGATGAAGACTTGCGTGGTCAATAAACGTATGAACCAATAATGGCCAATCCTGCATTAAACCTTTCATAGATAACTCCTATTTTTTTATTAATATAATATTCAGAAATTCTTAAGCATCAACTTTTTTAGAAACATAAATACATAACTGAGTATCGCCAACATTTTTTTTCTTTGAAATCTCAAAACCTGAAATATTCTCAACCTCATCGCGAGTTGAAGACTCTGCAATTATAATTGCCTTTTGACTTATCCATCCTTTTTTTGAAAAATCCTCAATTGCAATTTTTGTTTTAAATGAGTCTTTATATGGTGGATCGGAAAAGATTAAATCTACGGGCCTTTGATCCTTCATAACACGTCTATCAATATTAACCACATCAGATCGTCTCACATTAGATTTTGTTTCTAATTTTAATGACTTTATATTATTATTAATTGCTAAAATAGCTTGGCTTTCAATATCAATAAAATTACAAAACCTTGCCCCTCTTGACAAAGCTTCAATCCCAAGAGATCCCGATCCAGCAAAAATATCAAGAATATCCATCCCTTCAAAATCAACACTAAAACCGTGAATAAGAAAATTAAAAAGTGACTCTTTAACTCTTGAGCTTGTAGGCCTAGTATTTTTTCCTTTTGGAGAATGAATAACTCTTCCCGAGAATTCTCCACCGATAATTTTCATTAAATTAATCCTTATATAAATTATAAATAAAAGTTTTTCTTAAAATTATTTTTTAAAAAATTACTGGGAACTTCTCTAATTTCTTCTTTTTTTAAATCTGATAAATCAAACGGACCATATGATATTCTAATTAATCTATTAACCTCTAAGCCAATAAAGTTACAAACCTTTCTAATTTCTCTATTCTTACCTTCCCTTAATTTCATAGTAAGCCATGAGTTCGTTCCAGTAGCTTTCCCAATAGAAACTTCCATTGGCATATAATATACACCTTCAATTTTAGAACCTTTCTCAATAACTTTTAATCTTTTTGAATTTATTTTTCCATGAACTCGTACTTTATACTCTCGCTCAAAATCATTTTTAGGCAACTCCATATATCGTGAGAAATCTCCATTATTGGTTAGCAAAATTAACCCCTCACTATTCATATCCAACCTTCCTATTGGGATTGTTTTCTTCATATCCTTTGGCATAATATGATAAATAGTTTTTCTATTTTCTGGGTCTTTACTTGTAACCAATGATCCAATTGGTTTATAAAAAAG
>JABHUT010000059.1 GCA_018658685.1 Alphaproteobacteria bacterium | reverse complement strand
AATTGCTTCGGCGCCAATTTCAGCTCTAAAATTATCTACACCATATTCATCCTGAGCATCCAAATACTCTTCTTCTGTTAAAAGTTGAAGATTATCTAATGGAGTAAGTCCTGGGTCCAGGACTAAATAGCTTTCAAAATAAAGTACTTTTTCTAAGTCTTTAAGCATCATATCAAGCATAAGACCTATTCGACTAGGTAATGATTTTAAGAACCATATATGTGCAACTGGAGAGGCCAAATCAATGTGACCCATTCTTTCCCTTCTAACTTTAGATAAAGTAACTTCAACACCGCATTTTTCACATACAATGCCTTTAAACTTCATTCTTTTATACTTACCGCAAAGACATTCATAATCTTTAACTGGTCCAAAAATTCTAGCACAAAAAAGACCATCTCTTTCTGGTTTGAAAGTACGATAATTGATTGTTTCTGGTTTCTTAATTTCACCAAAAGACCATGAAAGAATCTTTTCTGGGCTAGCTATACCTATACGAATATGATCAAAGGATTGATTAGATTTAGGCTGATTAAATAGATTTAAAACTTCTTTATTCATTATATCCTCATATTTTAATATAATTAAATGTTGCTAAAAATTTGCAATCAATTAATCAACTGAATCTTGTAATTCTACATTTAAGCCGAGAGATCTCATTTCTTTAACTAAAACATTAAAGCTTTCAGGGACACCGGACTCAAAATTTTCTTCACCCCTAACAATTGACTCATAAACTTTTGTTCTTCCGGCAACATCATCCGATTTTACTGTTAACATTTCTTGCAGTGTATAAGCGGCTCCATAAGCCTCTAATGCCCAAACTTCCATTTCACCAAATCTTTGACCACCAAATTGAGCTTTACCGCCAAGTGGTTGTTGAGTAACAAGACTATAAGGTCCAACTGATCTACCGTGTATCTTATCATCAACCAAATGATGAAGCTTAAGCATATAAATATAACCAACAGTAACAGGCCTATCAAACTTCTGACCGGTTCTACCATCGTAAAGTGTTATTTGACCACTTGTGCTTAAATTTGCTTTTTTAAGCAAATTATTAATATCATTTTCTTGAGCCCCATCAAAAACAGGAGTCGCTATCGGCACACCCTTTGTCAACGAATGGCTCAACTCAATAAGATCCCCATCTTCGTATTTTTTTATCTCGGAAGGCTTATATATATCCTCTAGCGTTGAACGAATATTTTTAATTTCACCACTATTTTCGTATTCCTTAAGTGCAGTATTAATCTGTCGTCCAAGACCAGCACATGCTGCGCCTAGGTGCGTTTCAAGTATCTGCCCAACGTTCATTCTACTAGGAACACCAAGCGGATTAAGAACTATATCAACATGCCTTCCATCGCTGGAGTAAGGCATATCTTCAACAGGAACAATCCTTGAGATAACCCCTTTATTACCATGCCTGCCTGCCATTTTATCGCCAGGTTGAAGCTTTCTTTTAATAGCCACATAAACTTTTATACTCTTCATTACGCCAGGAAGTAATTCGTCTCCTCGGCTTACTTTTTCAACTTTTTCAGCAAATCTTTCTTCAATTTGATTTTTATTTTCATCATATTGATCTCTAAGGCTTTCCATGTCTTTTTGAATACTGTTATTTTGCATTACAAAATCCCACCAAGAGGATTTTGACAATCCATCTAAAAGAGTTTCGTCGATTTTTTTATTAGAACTTATTGAAGGTCCTGAAGAAGCCATTTTATTTAATATTGATGCTCTTAATCTTGAGTAGATATTTCTATCAAGAATAGATAATTCATCGTCTCTATCAATTGATAATCTTTCAACTTCTTCTCTTTCAACAGCTAAAGCTCTTTCATCTTTATCAATACCGTGTCTATTAAAGACCTTAACATCAACAACAGATCCATTAGTTCCAGGTGGGAGTTTTAATGAAGAATCTCTTACATCAGATGCTTTCTCTCCAAAAATAGCCCTTAAAAGCTTTTCTTCTGGAGTTATTGGACTTTCACCTTTTGGCGTGACCTTACCGACAAGAATGTCACCTGGCCTTACTTCTGCGCCTATATAAACAATACCTGATTCATCAAGGTTTCTAAGAGCTTCCTCACCCACATTAGGTATATCACGAGTAATCTCTTCTGATCCAAGTTTAGTGTCTCTAGCCATAACCTCGAATTCCTCAACATGAATTGAGGTAAACACGTCATCTTTAACAATTTTTTCAGAAATTAAGATTGAATCCTCAAAATTATATCCATTCCAAGGCATAAATGCTACCAAGACATTTTTTCCTAGGGCCAACTCTCCATAATCAGTAGAAGGTCCATCCGCAATAATATCTCCTTTAAAAACCTTATCGCCTATTCGAACAAGAGGTCTTTGATTCATACATGTAGATTGATTTGATCTTTGGAATTTTTTTAAATTATAAATATCAACACCAAGGTCCCCTGCTTCGAGATTTCCATCAGATGTAATAACAATTCTTTGAGCATCAACCTGATCAACAATGCCATCTCTTTTTGAAACAACAGCAGAGCCTGAGTCCCTAGCCACCGTGGCCTCCATGCCAGTACCTACGAATGGAGCTTCATTAGTCACAAGAGGAACAGCTTGTCTCATCATATTTGATCCCATCAGGGCTCTATTGGCATCGTCATTTTCTAAAAATGGTATCAGCGCTGCAGCAACAGAAACAGTTTGTTGAGGACTAACATCAACAAAGTCTACGGACGAAGGCGGAACAAGATCAAAGTCACCATCATGCCTACAATTTAAAAGTTCAGATAAAAGATTTCCTTTGCTATCGGCAGGCTCATCTGCTTGAGCAATTCTATACCTACTTTCTTCTACTGCAGAAAGATAGGAAATTTCATTTGTCTTTTTTCCATCGACTACCTTTAAGTAAGGGCTCTCAATAAAACCATATTTATTAATTCTTGAATAAGTAGCTAACGAATTGATTAGTCCAATATTTGGTCCTTCAGGAGTCTCAATAGGACAAATTCTTCCATAATGAGTATGGTGAACATCTCTTACTTCAAAACCTGCTCTTTCTCTGGTAAGGCCACCTGGCCCCAAAGCAGAAACTCTTCTTTTATGCGTGATTTCTGAAAGAGGATTTGTTTGATCCATAAACTGAGATAATTGAGATGAACCAAAAAACTCTCTAATAGTTGCAGCTATAGGTTTAGCATTAATAATATCCTGTGGCATAACAGCGTCAATATCAACAGAACTCATTCTTTCTCTTATAGCCCTTTCCATTCTTAAGAGACCTATACGAAATTGATTTTCCATTAATTCACCAACAGATCTAACACGTCTATTGCCTAGATTATCAATATCATCAATGTCGCCTTTACCGTCACGAAGGTCTACCAAAGTTTTTAAAACAGAACATATATCCTCTTTAGTAAGGACTCTAACAGTATCCGGGGTATCTAAATTAAGCCTCATATTTAACTTAACTCTGCCGACATCTGATAGATCATAACGATCAGAATCAAAAAACAAACTATCAAATAGTGCTGTGGCGCTTTCCACTGTGGGTGGTTCACCAGGTCTTAAGATTTTGTATATTTCAAATAGAGCTGTTTCTTTGTCTATCGATTTATCAAGTGCAAGTGTGTTTCTTAGAAACGGACTGGCGCTGATATTATCTATTACAAGAACTGGAATAGAGTTAATTTTTGCTAGTTCAAACTCAGCCAATAATTCCTCGGTAATCTCTTGACCTGCCTCAGCAAAAATTTCTCCTGTTTCCGTATTTACGACATCTTCAGAAACAAACTTACCAATAAGCTCTTCGTTTGTTATCTCAAGTTCTTTTATATTTTTCTCAGCCAATTGATTCAAAAGTCTAGGTGTAAATTTCTTTCCAGCCTCGACTACGATTTTACCCTTAGAAACCAATGGAAATAATGATTTTCCTCCAGATATATTTCCTGGAATATAATTTTTCTTCCATCCGTCTTTATTTCTTGTAAGCACTTCGGCTTTGTAAAACATAGATAAAATTTCTTCAGAGTCATAACCAAGACTGTAAAGAATAGTGGTAGCAGGAATTTTTTTCTTTCTATCAATTCTTGCATTTACTATGTCTTTTGGATCAAATTCAAAATCCATCCAAGAGCCTCTATAAGGAATAATTCTAGCCGCAAATAAAATTTTTCCTGAAGAGTGAGTTTTTCCTTTATCATGATCAAAAAACACACCGGGGCTTCTATGCATTTGAGAAACAACAACTCTTTCTGTACCATTTATAATAAATGTACCATTTTCAGTCATTAATGGCAGGTCGCTCATATAAACATCCTGCTCTTTAACATCCTTAACAGATTTAGCTAAGGTATCCTCATCAACATCAAACACTATAAGTCTAAGGGTAACTTTTAGTGGAGCAGCATATGTTAAGCCACGTTGTATACACTCATCAGTATCGAATTTTGGTTCATCAAAAGAGTATGAAATATATTCAATAGTTGATGTTTCACTAAAATCACTTATCGGAAAGACTGACTTAAAAACATTCTCTAAACCTTTATCAAGTCTATCCTCACTTTTAATAAACCTTTGTAAAAATAGTTCATAAGAAAATTTTTGGACCTCAATAAGGTTTGGCATCTCAGCAATTTGTTCGTTTCGTTGAAATGTTTTTCTTAATCTTTTTCGATTTTGAAATGTTTGCGACATATTTATTCAGCCTTAAAAGTTATTTAATAAAGTAATTAAAGTATGTAGATCAATTATTTAAGTTCTACAGTAGCGCCTGCAGCCTCAAGCTTGGCTTTAAGCTCAGCAGCTTCTTCTTTTGAAGCATTTTCCTTAACGTCCTTTGGAGCACCCTCAACTAAATCTTT
This sequence comes from Alphaproteobacteria bacterium, assembly GCA_018658685.1. Classification (GTDB taxonomy): domain Bacteria; phylum Pseudomonadota; class Alphaproteobacteria; order MED-G09; family MED-G09; genus MED-G09. Next base: position 5,458 of record JABHUT010000059.1, on the reverse strand, counting down.
AGCTTCTTTTAAGCCAAGACCTGTTATGGTTCTTACTTCTTTAATTACATTGATTTTTTTATCGCCAGCAGCTGTTAATACAACAGTAAATGAGTCTTGCTCCTCAGCAGCAGCGTCACCAGCTCCACCAGCAGGTGCAGCGGCTACAGCAACAGGTGCAGCGGCAGAAACACCCCATTTTTCTTCAAGTAATTTTGAAAGTTCTGAAGCTTCCAGAACGGATAAGCTTGATAATTCGTCTACTATTTTTTCTAAATCAGCCATTTTAATCTCCTATCGATTTAATATTTTAAAATAAATTAAGCAGTTTCTTCTTGTTGAGCTTTTGCACTAAGAACTTGAGCCAACTGACCGCCAGGGCGACTTAATATACCCGCAACCTTTGTTGCTGGGGCATTTAAAACACCGACTATCTTAGACCTTAACTCATCCATTGAAGGAAGAGCTGCAAGTTGCTTAATAACCTCACTATCAATTAATTTTCCATCCATTAACCCGCCAACTATTGATAATTTTTCATGATCTTTAGCAAAATCAACAATAATTTTAGGAGAGGATGTCAGTTCGTCAGAAAAAGCTATTGCTGTAGGGCCGTTAAATAATTCTTCCAAAGGCTCGGCAGCAGTTTTACTAGCTGCAATTTTAGCAAGACTATTTTTAGCAACTCTAAAGGAAGTATTAGATTCTCTAAGATCTCTTCTTAAGGAAGACATCTCTTCAACTGTTAAACCCTCGTTTTGAGTTACTATTAAAAAATTTGACTCATCAAATGCTTTATTTAATGATGAAACAATCTTTTCTTTACTGGCTCTATCCACAAACTTTCTCCAAAACAAACCTTATAAACTAGCAAGGTCTACCAACAAAAAATTCTACAAATAAAAAAAATTATTCATAGAATAACTAGCTGTCCTGATATTGAACCGATTAAGAAAAATTCTTATTCGTCTCTCTACCTGTCTCATACAGGAGTGTAAAAACACTTTAAGTAAAACACCCGTAATCTAGGACAGTTGCATACCAATTATGGCATGCTTGAAACAAAGGAAATTAAATTGCCCCTGTATCAACACTAACTCCAGGTCCCATTGTAGAACTCAGAGAAACTTTTTTTATGTACGTACCTTTAGCGCCACTCGGTTTTTCTTTACGAACAGCACCAATAAATTCTATAATATTTTCTGAAATTGCCTTTTCAGAAAAGCTAGCTTTTCCAATTCCAGCATGAATAACACCGCCTTTTTCAGCACGAAACTCAACAGCTCCAGACTTCGCAGACTTAACGGCTTCATCAACATCATTTGTAACAGTTCCGGTTCTTGGATTGGGCATCATTCCCCTAGGACCCAAAACTTTTCCTAGTTTACCAACCAAAGGCATCATTTCCGGAGTAGAAATACAGCGATCAAAATTAATTTTTCCTGAAGCTACCTCCTCCACTAACTCTTCAGCTCCTACTATATCTGCACCAGCGCTTTTTGCCTTATCAGCTGAATCACCTCTTGCAAAAACAGCTACCTTTACATCCTTGCCAATACCATTAGGTAAGTTAATTACACCACGAACAGTTTGGTCTGATTGTGAAGGATCAATATTTAAGTTTAGAGCAACTTCTATTGTTTCATCAAATTTAGAGTTTGCCTTATTTTTAATTAAAGCCACAGCCTCTTTAAGATCGAGAGCTGATTCAGGGTTAATACCCTCTTTGTTTGCTAAGTGTCTTTTTCCAGTTTTTGCCATTTTAATCTCTAACTTCCATACCCATAGACCTTGCAGAACCTTTTACAATATTTACTGCAGCATCTAAATCGTTTGCATTTAAATCTTTCATTTTAATTTCAGCAATTTCTTTGCATTGCGAAACTGTTACAGATCCCAAGGTATCTCTTCCTGGAGTACCGCAACCCTTGTCTATTTTTGCCGCTTTTTTTAATAAGTAACTTGTTGGAGCTGTTTTAACAACAAAAGTAAACGACTTATCAGAAAAAATAGTAATTATCGTTGGTAAAGGTGTTCCTTTTTCTTCGTCTTTTGTTCTGTCATTAAAGGCTTTTGCAAATTCCATTATATTTAAACCTCTTTGACCTAAAGCAGGTCCTATAGGAGGTGAAGGACTTGCCGCACCGGCAGGAACTTGTAATTTTAAATAACCATCAATCTGTTTTGCCATAATTAATTACCTTTATAATTTCTCAACTTGACCGTATTGAAGTTCAACAGGCGTAGGACGACCAAATATAGAAACTGCGACCTTAAGTCTAGTTTTTTCTTCATCAACCTCTTCAACGAAACCACTAAAAGATGCAAAGGGGCCTTCTGACACCCTTACTTGTTCTCCAATTTCAAAAATTATTGAAGGCTTAGGATTATCAATACCCTCCTGAACTCTATTGGTAATTCTGTCAATTTCTGTTTGAGATACAGGATGTGGTTTTGTTCCGTGATCTGAACCTAAAAATCCAGTAACCTTAGGAGTATTTTTAACCAAATGAAAAGCTTCATCAGTTAAGTCCATTTTAATTAAAACATACCCAGGAAAGAATCGTTTTTCAGAAGTGACCTTTCTCCCTCTCCTAAGCTCAACAACCTCTTCTGTAGGAACGATAATCTCTTCAATAAGATCTTCGATACCAGAAAGAGAGGCTCTCTCTTGAACGGATTCAGCCACTTTTTTTTCAAAGTTTGAGTAAGCGTGAATTATGTACCATCTTTTTGTCATAAATTAACTTCCTAAACCTAGAATAAGTCTTATAAAAAAACTCATAACTTGATCACTTAAAAAAAAGAATAGAGACGCTATTATAGCAAAAATTATAACTATAACGGACGTAAGAGTGGTTTCATTTCTTGAAGGCCATGTTACCTTAGAAACCTCATTTCTTACCTGTTGAATAAACATTAAAGGACCGACTTTTGCCATTTATCTTCTCCAATTTACTCATCAAAAATTTCGAATTGCACCTATTTGGCAGGAGTGGAGGGAGTCGAACCCCCAACCCCCGGTTTTGGAGACCGGTGCTCTAGCCAATTGAGCTACACTCCTCCAAAAAAGCTAGCTACTCGATAATTGCTGAAACCACACCAGCACCAACTGTTCTTCCGCCTTCACGGATAGCAAAACGAAGGTTGTCTTCCATAGCGATTGGAACAATTAGCTCAACATCTACTTCGATATTGTCGCCTGGCATAACCATTTCAGTTCCCGCAGGGAGAGTTACAACGCCTGTAACGTCTGTTGTTCTAAAATAAAACTGAGGCCTATAGTTAGTAAAGAAAGGTGTATGTCTTCCACCCTCTTCTTTAGTTAAAATATAAGCGCTTGCTTTAAATTTTGTATGAGGCGTTATGGACTTTGGTTTACATAAAACCTGACCTCTTTCAACTGCTTCACGCTCAACTCCTCTAAGAAGAATACCAACATTATCACCAGCCTCTCCTTGATCAAGAAGTTTACGGAACATTTCCACGCCAGTACAAACTGAAGTTTGGGTTTCTTTTACTCCAACGATTTCTATTTCTTCGTTTACGTTAATTACACCTCTTTCAACACGGCCTGTCACAACTGTTCCTCGTCCTGATATTGAGAAAACATCCTCAATAGGCATTAAGAAAGGTTGATCAACTGGTCTTTCAGGCTGAGGAATATATGCATCAACTTGTTTCATAAGTTCCATTATGGCTTCTTTACCAATAGCATCATCTCTTCCTTCTAGGGCTGCAAGAGCAGATCCTTTAACTATTGGAATATCATCACCAGGGAATTCATATTCATTCAATAATTCTCTTATTTCCATCTCAACAAGCTCAAGAAGCTCCTCATCATCAACCTGATCGACTTTATTCATGAAAACAGCTAGAGCTGGAACACCCACTTGTCTTGCAAGAAGGATATGCTCTCTTGTTTGAGGCATAGGTCCGTCAGCCGCAGAAACAACTAAGATACCACCATCCATTTGGGCAGCACCAGTTATCATGTTTTTTACATAGTCGGCATGACCAGGGCAATCAACGTGAGCATAATGACGCCCATCTGTTTCATATTCAACATGTGATGTTGCAATTGTAATACCTCTTTCCCTTTCTTCAGGAGCATTATCAATCTGATCAAAGGCAGAAAATTCCGCACCACCAACATCAGCTAAAACTTTCGTGATAGCAGCTGTTAAGGTAGTTTTCCCATGATCGACATGACCAATTGTTCCAATATTACAATGAGGCTTGTTACGTTCAAATTTTTCTTTAGACATAGTTATACTCCACAAAATTAAACTAAAATTGGCAACGCCAACTTACACTCCTTGGATTAAAATGGAGCGGGTGAAGGGAATCGAACCCTCATCATCAGCTTGGAAGGCTGTTACTCTACCATTGAGCTACACCCGCCTATCACTCACCACCTGCTAGCTCTTCAACTGGTGGAGGGAGTTGGATTTGAACCAACGTAGGCATAGCCAACGGGTTTACAGCCCGTCCCCTTTAACCACTCGGGCACCCCTCCAAAGTTTAGAGAGCTTACCAGCGCTTTAATCCAAAGCAGAATTGGTTTATTGTGCCTTCTGCGACGAAAGTCAATACCTAGAATTCATTTATTAAAAAAAAGAATATATTAAATTCTAAAAAAATCCATTAAATATCTTCTGCTTGTTATTATTAACAAGAAATTTTATAAATTCATATAATTAAAAAAATGTGAAATAATGAGAAAAAACAACGATAATAAGAACAAAAAGACTCCTCACTATTTGTGGGGCCATCACGCAGTGTTATCTGCATTAAAGAATCCTAAAAGAATAATAAAGAAATTATATCTAACTGAAAAAAATAAAATCTACATGGATCATCTGAACGTTTTATCTCAACATCCATTTAAAATTCTGCATTTGAATGATATTGACAAATTATTTCAACAACAAATTGTTACGCACCAAGGGTTTGTTTTAGAAACTCTACCTTTGCAAAAAAAGGGGCTAAACGAAGTTACAAGCTCAAAACTTATAGTTGCGCTAGATCAGGTCACAGATCCTCAAAATATTGGGGCAATAATGAGATCCTCAAAAGTATTTGGAGCATCGTCAATAATAACAACCAAAAAACATAGTCCAGGAGAAACGGGTTCTCTTGCAAAGGCTGCCTCAGGTGCGCTAGAATATATAAATATAGTTGAGGTAACTAATTTAGCATCAACCTTAACTTCACTGTCAAAGAAAGGTTTTATAATTATAGGACTAGATGAGCTTGGGGAATCAAAAATGAATAGCATTAAGTTAGACGATGACCAACCAAGAGTTTTGGTAATGGGGTCTGAAGGGAAAGGCTTGAGGAGGCTAACAAAGACTAAGTGTGATATAATGGCGGTAATTGAGAATAAAACTAATGATGAATTTTCTACATTAAACGTTAGTGCAAGCGCTGCTATATCACTTTATCAACTATCAATAAGTAATTAAAAAATGGGTTT
>JABHUT010000058.1 GCA_018658685.1 Alphaproteobacteria bacterium | reverse complement strand
TTTTTTTTAGTAATACCGATTGGCACATTATTTTTAATATCTATAATTTTTCCTTTATCAAATAATCAAAGAAGGTGTTTGCAGGACTATATTTTTAAAACTAAATTTATATTAACGGATTAAAGCTTATATGATTTCAATTGATCTATACATGTGGTTTATTTTCATTCTTATTTTTGTAAGTATGATTTTCTTTTCTATTGATAAAATACCTATAGAAATTACATCAGTTGGAATAATCACAATTCTTGTAGTTATCTTTCAAAATAGCCCCTTTCTTGGTGTTATGTCAGGGGTACCTTTATCCCTTGAGGTAATACTAAAAGGATTTGCCAATCCCTCCCTTCTTGCTTTAATGAGTTTGTTGGTTATTGGTCACGGGTTATTAATAACTGGAGCATTAGAAGGGATTGCTGTTTGGGTCTCAGGGGATAAATCAAAAAATAATCAACTAAAATTTCTATTTGTTATGCTCCTGGTATTTGTTTTGAGTGCTTTATTAAACAACACTCCAATAATAGTAATGTTTATTCCAATAATATTATCTTTATGTAAACAACTAGACAGATCAGCAAGATTAACTCTTCTACCCTTATCTTATATTTGTATTTTGGGCGGAATGACCACTCTGATAGGTTCATCTACAAATTTACTTGTTTCTGGATCTGTTTTCTCAAGTATAGGAAAAGAAATAGGTTTTTTTGATTTTGCAATGCAAGGAGGGTTTCTTGCTTTAATAGGTTTTTTTTATGCAACTTTTATACTTCCATTTATATTAAAACTAAACAAAGAAAAAAATAATAAAAAAAATGAGAATTCAAATGATGAAGGAAGACAATTTATAGTACAAATTAAGATTGGGAGAGAAAATACTTTACTAGGTAAAACTTTTATATCTGGACTTCTTCCTGAGCTAAAAGATTATACTGTTAGACTAATAACCAGAGATAATGAAAAGCTATTCCCTCCTTTTGATGACTTAACAATTAAAAATAATGACGAATTAACAATTTCAATGACCAAAGGTTTTTTAATAGATGCATTAAAAAGAAATGATCCTGTTTTCAAAAGCATTAATACAAAGGACTTTTCATCAAAAACTGAAATGATGATTGAGGCTGCAATTACACCAGGATCATTTTTAATTGGAAGGACATTAAACCAAACTAACTTTGAGTATGAATCTAACTGTAAGGTCATTGGAATACAAAGGGATAAAAGTATTGAGGGAGATTCTCTTCAAAACTCAAAACTTGGTCCAGGAAATACATTATTATTAAAGGGATCTGACAAATCATTGAGGTCTTTGAGAGGGATTAAAGATATTTTTCCAATTGAATGGTCAGCAATATACCTCCCATCACAACGTTTTGCTGTTAGGGCAAGGTTAATCTTTCTATTAACTATTTTTTTAGCATCAACAGGGATTTTTAATATAACAGCAGCGGCCGTTATGGGCGCTGCTCTAATGCTTATCTTCAAAGTCGTCGGTATTAAAGATGCTATAAATGCTCTTGATTTTAAAGTTTACCTTCTTGTTGCCTCTACTATAATGCTCTCAATTGCATTACAAGAAACTGGTGGCGCAATGTTTATATCTGAAACAATTACTAATCTAACAAGTAACTTTTCTATTAATACAGTTTTATCAATATTGTTTATAATAGTTGCTATTATTACTAATTTTATCAGTAACAATGCCACAGCGGTTCTTTTTACACCTATTGCTATAACTTTAGCAATAAACCTTAATATGGAGCCTGAGCCCTTTATTTATTGTATAATCTTTGCAGCAAATTGTTCATTTGCTACGCCTATAGGATATCAAACAAATTTAATGGTCATGGGCCCAGGTGATTATAGTTTTAAAGATTTTTTAATATCCGGGGTACCACTTATTATACTTTTATGGATATCTTATACTTTTATGATTAATTATTTAAATTTTTAGGTACAAAGTGAATAAATTAATAAACAAATTCAACCATAATTTTTATCTTTCGAATACAGAAACATGTTCTTACCTTGATAATAAACAAGAAAGAAAAATATTTACGATAATGGATGATCCAGGCCAAACAAGTGAGTATGAATCTTTAATAAAACTCGGCTTCAGAAGAAGTCATAATATTTTATATAATCAAGTTTGTGATAGCTGCAACTTATGTAAATCAATTAGAATAAGCTGTTTAAATTTCAAGCCAAGTAAAAGTGAAAAAAGAGTATTGAAAAAGAATTGTAATATTTTTCAAAAAAATTTAAAAGCTGACCCCTCTTTCAAACAATTTAAATTATTTAAAAAATATCTAAAATTTAAACATGATAAAAGTGAAATGAATGAAATGAATTATAATGATTATAAAAAAATGATGGAAGCGCCAGGTATTGAAACTCAGATATACGAATATTATTATCAAGATGAATTAGCGGCTTGTGTAATTTCAGATTTTCTAGATGA
>JABHUT010000057.1 GCA_018658685.1 Alphaproteobacteria bacterium | reverse complement strand
TTGATCGAAGTAAATTTTTTTAATACAGAATCTAAATCAGTCGATAATAAAGAGTTATAGAAAATAATTATAAGATTCAGAAGTATTTACTTTCTTAATACTTATACGGGCTTTCTAAATAGAAGTGTCATTCTGTCACTTTCGCCAATTTGACGATATTTTTCTTTATCTCCACCTTTTAAGTAAAGAGAGGGTGGAAGTGTCCACACCCCATTAGGATGATCTTTAGTATCTTTAACGTTCGCATTGATTTCAGATTTATTTGACAAAATAAATCCAACTTCCTCAGCTAAATTAATTGTAAGTTCCTCTGTTACGTAACCACTTTTTTTCATTTCTTTAATTGAAATTCCAGGTCTTGCTCTATGCTCTACAACACCTAAAATACCCCCGGGCTTTAGAGCAGCATAAGCTTGTTCAAATACTTTCTTTACTCCACTACCATCTTCACCCAACCAGTTATGAATATTTCTGAATGTAAGAACAGCATCAACAGTTTCGTCTTCAGCAAGCTTACTAAAGAGATCAACAATTTTTACTTTTTCATAGATACTTTTACTATTCAATTTGGCTTCATAGGTCTCTCTAGATCTTTTTGCATAATCGCTCAGCGAGGCTTTGTAAGGAGCTGTGATTAATTCTCCTTCATCATACATATAAATTGCAAGAATTTCAGTATACCAGCCTCCCCCAGGTGATAATTCAACAACTGTCATTTTAGGCTCTATTCCAAAAAATTGTATTGTTTCATATGGATGTCTGAATTTATCTCTTTCAATATTTTCTTTTGATCTGTCTTCACTATTTACTGATTGTTGAAGGTTATGCGCTTGCATTGAAAAAGGATTAAAAACTAAAAACATAAAAATAAAAATTGAAATAATTTTTTTCATAATTGAACCTTTTTGTATTTAAAAATTAACATTATAGATAATTATAAATTTTAAAACATTTTTTAAAATTTTCTTTTCATTAGACTTTATCTATTTAATGTAGGTGCTTCTTATATCTAAGTCGGGGATTAAATTGTTTAAAACTTTCCATGGATGGAGAATTGTTGCTAGCTCTGGTTTTATCAATATGTTTTCTGTTGGTATTCCTTTTTACGCCTATTCTGTTTTTTATATACATTTACAAGATGAATTTAACGCGGGAAGATTTTTAATATCGAGTACTTTATCAATTATGATTATTGCTGCCGGTGTATTTGCGCCAATTTGTGGTCAGTTAGTAGATAAATTTTCTCTTAAAAATATTTTATCTATCGGGGCTATAATTTTTGGATTAGGACTTATATCGCTCAGCTTTTGCCAGACTTATTATCAATTTCTAATTGTTTATGGATCAATCGTAGCTCTTGGTATGACTTTATTTGGTAATTTAGCAACCGCTAAATTAATTTCCAATTGGTTTAAAAAGAAAATTGGATCTGCAATTGGTTTTGCTGCGTTAGGTATTTCCTTATCTGGAGTTTTTATTCCACCGATAACCGTCTATTTAATTAATTTATATGGCTGGAGATTAACTTATGTAATTTTTGGTATTTTTATAATTTTATTTTTTGTACCTTTCTGTCGTTATCTTATTGTCAATAAACCATCAGACATTAACCAAAACAAAGATAATGACGAAATAGCTGAAGAAATTGATAATAATATTACCGACAAAATAATGAGTACTTTAGATATATTAAAAGTTCCAACTTTTTGGGTTTTAATATTAATTTTTAGCTTACAGTTTTGTGCAAATCTTGGTGTTTATAGTCATATTTTTCCGTATGCAACGGATTTAGGTTTTGATGCTAGCAAGGCTGGTATTGCTGTATCTGTTGGAGCACTAGGTGCGGCGTTTGGAAAAATTGTCTTTGGAAAGCTTATTGATATTGTATCTGCCAAGAAAACCTTATGGGTGTCGATAATAATTCAAGGGTCAGGTATTATTCTTGTTTCTTTTTTCTCCAATTATTACCCTTTATTGATATCGATTTTTATAATGAGCTTAGGTCTTGGAGGAACTGTTCCATTAATGAATATTCTTTTCTCAAAAACTTTTTCTTCTATAAATTTTGGAAAAGCATTAGGAATAGCTGTTCCTTTTATGGTTCCTATTCAGGTTGTTGGCGGTCCTTTATCTGGTTGGCTATACGATATTAATGGGAATTATGATTTGGCTTTTTATTTAAATACTGCTGTTTGCTTCTTGGCTTTTCTTTTTGTCTTTATTTTGAAAATTCCAGACAATAAACAGAGTTGAAAATTTATAAATATTAAAGCAAACTAAACATAGTAAATTTAAACTAGGGGGTAAAAAATGGGTAATAAGCATTTAAATGACAAAGTAACTCTTATTTTAGGGGCTGCAGGAAAAGATAATATGGGCCAAGTTATGGCTCGCCGTTTTGCAAAAGAGGGAGCAAAGTTAGTTCTTGCAGGAAGAAATGAAGAATCTCTTAAGGAAATCTCAGAGGAAACAGGGGGGTCTTATGTCTTATGTGATATCACTAAAAAAGAAGAAATTGATCAGATGGTTGATGAAACTGTTAAAAGACATGGTGTTATTCATTCCGCTATTCAGGCAACAGGATGGGGATATTTATCACCATTTTTAGAGAGTACAGAAGAAGACTTAGTAAAAATAATGAATCTTCAATTCAAAGGGCCTTATCAGTTCTTTCAATCTTGCATTCCCGCAATGACTGAAGGTGGTTCTATAATTCAAATTTCTTCTGCTACAGCTACAATTATGTTAGATAATCATGCTGCTTATATGGGAACTAAGGCTGGAATCGATCATGTTGTTCGAACTATTGCTAATGAATTTGGTGAAAGAAATATCAGAGCAAATTCGATTTCACCTGGATTAACAGAGTCTCCAATGACAGCAGCAGCTATGGCGGCTCCGGGCCTTAAGGAGGCATTTTTAAAAGAATATCCACTTGGAAGAATAGGTACATCAGAAGATATTGCTGCAATGGCAGTCTTTTTATGTAGTGATGAATGCTTCTTATCTGGTCAGAATCTTCAAGTTACGGGAGGTTTAACTTTAAGAAGAAATCCAAGACAGTCTGATCTCGATACCTCTATTGCACAAGCAATGGCAAAACTTGAGAATTAAAATTTATTAGAAAATTAGAAAGGAAAATCTTTGAAAAAAGACATTAACAAACAAACTGATACAGTTGCTGATCTTCAGATTGGTCCAACAAATCAAGGTATGGTAAGAATTTATGTTACCTCTAGCTCTATTGATATTCCAATGGATTTTTCTCCAGAAGAGGCAAGAAGTATTGCGGATGAATTAAATGCTTCAGCACTCTTAGCTGAAAAAAGTTAATCCTAATTTAATGAATAACAATAGAAATTTTCTCTTTTATGGTATTGGTTCTATTGCCTTTGGTATAAAAGGTAACGCATTTTCTTGGTTTCTTTTTTTCTATTATAATATGGTTATAGGACTTCCTGCATGGATGGCTTCATTAGCTCTTGG
>JABHUT010000056.1 GCA_018658685.1 Alphaproteobacteria bacterium | reverse complement strand
TGCAAAAATATAGAAAATATAGAAATTTTTTCCGATGAATTAAATCATGCATCCCTTATTGAAGGAATTAGAAATAGTAGAGCTAAATATAATATATTCAAACATAATGATGTTGATGATCTTGAGAGACTTTTAAAGCAATCAGATCAAAATTCACCGAAATTAATTATATGCGAATCTATTTATTCAATGGAGGGAATACGATCTCCTTTAAAAGAAATTTCTGAATTAGCAAAGAAATATAGTGCCCTTACTTATTTGGACGAAGTTCATTCAGTAGGGCTTTATGGACCTGGTGGAAGTGGAGTTGCTGCTGAGTTAGGGATTTCAGATGATATCGATATTATAAATGGGACACTATCAAAAGCTTTTGGACAAATGGGCGGTTATATTGCCGCTAATAGTCAGATAATTGATTATATTAGAAGTTTTGCGCCTGGTTTTATATTTACATCATCAATTAATCCTTCTGTTGCTGCAGCATCATTAAAAAGTATAGAAATATCAAAGGTTGCAGAAACCTTAAGATTAAAAATTAAACATAATTCTTCTATGATTAGAGAAGGACTAAAATCAATTAATATTCCATTTATCAATAACGATAGTCATATAGTACCAATTTTAGTTGACGGGCCTTTGGAGTGTAAAAAAATCTCTAAACTACTTTTAGATGATTTTGGGATTTATATTCAACCTGTTTTCTATCCTACCGTTCCAAAAGGTGAGGAGAGACTAAGGGTAACAATTACGCCAAAACATAACAAAGTTGATATTGATAACTTTATTTCATGTATGGATAAAGCTTGGGATATATTAGATTTTAAGCGAGAGAATAAAGATAATATTCACTCTCTCGCTTAAAATTAAATTTCTAAGAATTAAGTGTATCTAAGATTTGCGCAAGTCTCTTTTTACTTTTACCACCTACTCTTGTAGATGAAATTGCATCAAAGTTATCTTTATTCGCATCTACAACAACAACTGCAATCATTCCCATGCTTTTATGGGGAGTACACTGATAGAGATAAATTCCTGGAATAGTAAATGTATATTCTGTATCAACACTTAATTTACTCCTAAAAGGATCTACACCTTCAGGCACTGTTAAAAACTGAACATTGTGTCCTTTGCTCGCTGAGATCCATTTTACTGTATCCCCAGCTTTAACATTAACAATATTTTGAGAATAAACCATACTTTCCTTACCCAACCTATTCAACATCTCAACTTCAAAAGTTGCAGAAAATACTGTATTTGATGAAAAAGTTAGAGCAATAAACAATAATATTTTATACATTATCAATCCTTTATAGTGAGTAATTTTATAACGATTTCGACAATAACCTAAGAAAATTAATATTTCTTGTGTTAAATATCTTTCAGACAATATGTCGCATAATCTAAATTTCTGATGCATTTATCGATAATGAGGCAGCATTAATAACCGAAGCAATTCTTAAGGCTGCTTGTATTTTACTTGAATTTACTTCTTTCTTTCTCAGTTCTTGCTCGTGACTATCAAGACATATACCGCACCCCTTTATGGCAGAAGCAGCAAAACACCATAACTCAAAGTTAATTTCATCAATACCATGTGATGCCATTGCATTCATCCTTAAGTTTGCGGGCATAGAAGCTAAATCATTATTAGAAAGAAGATGAATAGAACGATAGTAGATATTATTCATAGCCATTAAGCTTGCAGCTAGATAAGATGCATTTAATTCACTTTTACTTAAAATATCAGACGCTTCATCAAGTGCCATAGAGATCATTTTTTTGTTTTGAGTCGTAAGACAGGATGTGAAAACAATGCCGGCAAAAGCATTTTCTTCTAAAATTGTCTCATTTGATAAAGAGGATAAGTTCAGCTTAGTATCTTTCGCATAATCAGGTAATAATGATTTTATTTTTTCAAATTTCATAATATCTATTCCTTGTTAATTTATAAAGTTTTACCTCCAACTGGGCGATTACATGGACATAATTCGTCAGTTTGAAGTGCATCTAATACTCTCAAGGTGTCTTGTGGATTTCTTCCCACATTTAAATTTGTAACATAAACATGCTGAATAATATTATGAGGATCAATAATAAAAGTTGCTCTTAAAGCAACACCCTCTTCAGATCTTACACCAAGTCCGTCAATAAGTGATCCTGTGGTATCCGAAAATGACCATTGAGAAAGTTTATCCAAATCTGAATGCTCTCTTCTCCATGCAAGCTTACAGAATTCATTGTCGGAACTGCCGCCAAGAACAATACAATCTCTATCCTCAAAGTCTGAATTTAACGAAGCAAATTCTGAAATTTCTGTTGGGCAAACAAATGTAAAATCCTTGGGGTAAAAGTATATAACTTTCCATTTTCCATCAAAACTTTTGTTATTAATTGTCTCAAAGGCACTTTCTCCATTTTCTTCATGATTATTGAATCCAGGCTTAACACCTACAATCTCAAATTCTGGTAAAACACTTCCTATTCCAAGCATAATAATTTCTCCATATAATATTAATAATGATTATTAGAATCATTAAAATAAAATGTCAATATAGTTTAGATTAATTCTAATCTGAAGAAAGTAAAATGGAGGCCAGGAGTTGGAATCCTAGCCTCCAAAAGCTATACGTTGATCATATAGCATATCTTATTCTTCTTGAGTCCAGGGGGGGTTAGGACAAGAACTAAGATAATTCAATTAATTGCGTTTAGTTGTTCTTTATTTCCATAGAATGAGTAAATATTATCTTTATACTTTTCATGAATAATAAGATCACTATTCATAAATTTTTTCCCGAGGTTATAGCCTGCATTAAAAAAATGTTCAGCATCTGCCTCAGGAAAATAAGGTCCAAAAATATTATGGAGCTCATCCGTCATATCTTTTTGTGCTAAAGAAACTATCTCAATTAATAAGTCTTCAGTTTTACTAGTTGATGAGGATGTCATAAAGTCGCTTCTAAGACGAGATTTATTAACGTGTGAAAGTCCCATCATCAACGTATGAAAATCTCTTACACATTTATCAAGTTTAGCGGCTTTAAAAGTATGATCGATCAATATTAGAGGTGTATTACATCTGAATACATGCGCTTTAAGCCAAAATCTTGCACAAAGTATCAAAATATTTTCAGCAGTTCCTAGATCTTTTATACTTCTTTTCATTTCTTCCCTCTTTTTCCTTATTTGAATTACTTTAATGCAGCCCTAAAAAACTAGAGCTGCATTATTTGCTTTTTTTTAGAATTTTCTTCTTAGAGAAAATCTAGCATTTAAAGGCTCGCCAACAGATGCTTGGTGAGTACTATGAGAATGCGGGAAATATAACTCATCAGTAATATTTTCAACATTAAGCTGAAGACTTAGATCTTCTGAGATATCATAGTAAGCAGCAAAATCAACACGAGTGTAGTCAGGTAAAATAAGACCTGGTTTATCATTCTTTATATTAGACTCGCCTTGATGAGTAATACCAAAACCTAAACCAAAATTATCATTTACTTGATATGTTGCCCATAAAGATGCTGTTTGCTCAGGAATTTCTCTTGGTTCACCGCCTTTACCAGTTTCACCGTCTAAATCGCTGTATCCAAGTGCTAAGTATAATTTATCACTTACTTGACCCTTAAGCTCTAACTCAATACCGTCAACCTGAAGACCGACAATTTCTGAATTCTCGCCAGTATCACTATCTCTAACAGCTTGTGTTTGTTCGCTATCAAAATAACTAACTGTAAAGCTAAGATTATCTCTGATATCCCATTTAACACCAATTTCAGTGCTTTCAAAAACATCTGGATCTAATCTAGCAGAACTAGAGGATAAGCTTTTAAATTGTTCACCTGATCTAGGAAGGAAACTTTCACTATAACTTACATATAAAGATAAGTTTTCTTGAGGCTTAAAAATTAAACCTGCTCGAGGTGAAACTTCTTCATCTTCTCTTGTTTCAGATGTTCCATTTTTGATGTCTCTAACAGTAATATCAAAGCTATCAAAACGGCCGCCAAGCATAATTTTAAAGTTATCACTTACATCAATTTGATCTTGAATGTAAAAAGATGTCACTTCAATATCAGACGCAGTTTTACTTTTTAGATCTGCAGTAAAGTCATTATATGTTCTTACACCTGCAGCGTTAACTCCAAAGTTAATTGGTCTAGTGATATTAAATACTTCGTTATCATCTTCAGTTGTAATAAAGAAAGTATTATAACGGAAATTTTCATTTTCTGTGTCAATAATTTCAGCTCCAACTAATAAAGTATGTTTTACTGAACCAGTTTGGAATTCATTAACAACGTTACCAGAAATTATTAAATTAGTTCTTTCTGTAGGATCTTTATAACCATCTGCTGTAAATGTATTTCCACCAGAATAACCTGATGCATAATAATTTTTATACATTTTTGCAAAATCACTATATTGGATCACAAAATTACCTTTTTGAGTATCAGAAAATTCGTGACTAATGTTAGCTCGATAAATATCAGCTCTAAGAGTTGTTAAATTGGTATCAGTGTCACCAAAAACTATTTCTTCAAAAGCTTCTACTGGTTCTCCATTAAGTGTTGGAACTCCACGATCAATAAATCTTTCATGGTCTGCATGTTCATATGATAGATCTAAAGTAGTTTGTGGTGATAATTGAACTCTTAATGTTGGATTAAAACCATAGCGATCACCATCATAATAATCTCTATGATTTTCTAATGTGTCAGAATGAAAGTTTATTCTTAAAGCAGAGTTTTCACCAGTTTGAACATTATAATCGACAGCAAAATCAAAAGCTCCAAAAGTATCAGCACCCATATCGAAAGATCCAAAAGCATCTCCAAGTACAGCCTTTTTTGTTACTCTATTTATAATACCACCAGTTCCACCACGTCCAAATAATAGAGCATTTGGCCCTCTTAAAATTTCAACTTGTTCAAGATTATATAGTGAACGATAATATTGAACATCATCCCTAACACCATCAAGATAAAAATCTGCAGTAGACCTTACCCCTCTGAAAACGATAGAGTCTCTGTGACCTTCGCCTTGTGAAGTATTTACACCAGGAGTGTAACGAACAATATCTCCAAGCTCTCTAAAGCCTTGTTTACGAATATCTTCATCAGTAACAATTGAAAGTGTCTGAGGGACATCAATAATTGGTACCGGAGTCTTAAGTGCAGTTACCTGATTAGAATATAGAACCTTACCTTTTACGATAATTTCTTCAGGATCAGATTGTGCAAATATATTTGTTACCATTGATAAATTAATTACCAATGCAAAAAGTAAAAACTTTGTAAATTTAGTTTTTATCATAGTTTTTTCCCCAATTTATTATAATTACAATAAATTGTTTTTTGTTAATAATAATTATTCGCAGTTATACTGTAATTGATAATCATTCGCAACAAAAAAATAGGAAAAAAGTAAAATTTATTTTTATCTAATTAAGTTATTGAAATATAACGTTTATCGTCTTTTTAATCTTGCAATATTTAAGAAGTTTTGATCTTTATAGATAAATATTTTTTTAGATATTAAATTTTTATTCACCCCCTCTCTCCAATCATAATGAAAACCTATATCGCCCTTTTTTGGGGGTGAAATTGTGAATCTTACATCATAATTATCATGTATTTTACCTGGCAATTTTAAATTATTTGCATAGTGAAAGTTATCTGACATATTTAAATGTGGGGTAAGTTTGTAAACAGCCTTTTCTTGAGTTCTTTGGTTTATAATTTGTACCTCAATATTTAAATAAGGTATGAAACCTCCCTCCATTGATCCCCGGGGTCCATCAGAGGACCATGTAACCAAAGCCTCTATATGAATATCCGAGTCTTTTTCTTCTAAATGAAATTCTTTTGGTTCAATATCATCTTTAATTGCAGCTTCGAAAACTAAATTAATACCTGGTGAAATCTTCTCTTCGCCAATAACCATCTCATTCGCTTTAGCAAGAGTACCTAAGACAATTATTACAAAGAAAATTAAAATTCTTAATAAAT
>JABHUT010000055.1 GCA_018658685.1 Alphaproteobacteria bacterium | reverse complement strand
GTGAGGCTAGGCGAGAAACATATTCACCTTTTTTACCTATATGTGAAGAGACCGGAAAGGTGATGATGGCTAAAGTTATGGAAATAGATAAAGAGAGGAGTACTATTCTTTATCATAACTATTTAACAAATAAAGAAGTCGAAACTTCTATCTTAAGAGGAAAGTGCAAACTTCAATGGAAGGTTGACTGGGCTATGCGTTGGGTGGCTCTAGGTGTTGATTATGAGATGGCTGGTAAAGATTTAATCGAGTCGGTAAATTTATCTGGAAAAATTTGCCGTGCACTTGGTAAAAATCCTCCTGAAGGTTTTAATTATGAACTTTTTCTTGATGAGAATGGTGAAAAAATTTCCAAATCAAAAGGAAATGGCATTACCATTAATGAATGGTTGAAATATGCTAATCCAGAGAGTTTATCCCTTTACATGTATCAAAAGCCTAGACGAGCAAAAAAACTTTCATTCGATGTTATTCCAAAAGCTGTTGATGAATACCAGACCTTTTTAGAAAAGTATTCAAGCCAAGCTGCTTCAGAGCAATTAAATAATCCTGTTTTTCATATTCATAATGGCAAGCCAAATTCTTATAAAATACCAGTTACCTTTGCTTTAATTCTTAATTTAGTTAATGCATCTCAAGCTGACAACAAAGATGTTCTATGGGGATTTATAAGGGGTTATATAGGTGAGATTTCTGAAGATGCTGAGATCTATATTGGACAATTACTCGATTATGCATTGTCCTATTTTAAAGACTTTATTTTACCTACAAAGGTTTATAGGGAGGCTTCGGACAATGAAATTAAATCCTTAAAAGAGTTAGTATTGAGATTTTCTCAATTGGATAAAGGCTCTGAGGCGGAAACTATTCAAACTATTGTTTACGATGTTGGGAAGGAAGCTGAATATGAAAACCTTAGAGACTGGTTTATGGCTCTCTACCAAATCCTTTTAGGTCAAGAACAGGGTCCAAGATTTGGATCTTTCGTTGCCCTTTATGGTATTGATAAAACTTGTGAGTTAATTAATAAGGCTATAAATAAAGAGTTAGCCTAATTCGCTGATTGCTTCTTCAAGATTTTTTTCTCCAGAACCAGGCTTTAAAGGTTTCTGCTGGCTATCATGATATTTCCAGCCAATTATCCAAGCAATTTCAAAAGTAGCAAATATTTTTTCATTTTCTAGAGAGAAATTATCTTTATAAATTTCTATTGTTCTTTCCAAAATATCTTTTCTAAGAAAGTTTTTTTGTTTTTCTTTTAATATATTTGTTTCTCCCATATCCCTTAAATCCTTCATTAACTTTATAGGGTTATCATAAACGACCCTGTGCCTATCAATATCAGCTACTGGTAAATTAAAATTCGCTCTTTGGAGGAGATTTGATAAATCTTGTAATTCAGCAAAAGGACTTATCCTTGGACTAACTCCGTTAGATATTTCCTCCTCAGCCTTGGCAAGACAAAACCTTAGCTCCTTAAGAGTATCCCCAACAAAAAGACATCCCATAAATAAACCGTTTGGTTTAAGAGATTGGTTTATTTGAAATAAGATACCAGGGATATCATTTGAGGCGTGGAGATTGAAAAAACTTATAATTAGATCGAGGCTTGATTTTTTAATTGGAAGATATTCTTCATCACAAATTAAATCTGTATTTTTTGAAACGCTAAGTTCAGCATTTCTCAGGGCGATAATATTTTTTGCCTTTGTGAATTTTATATTTCTAAAACCAAGCGCTAGCCCATCATTAAATGTATTTTTAACAAGCTCTATTCTTTCAAACATTTCTTCAGAATAATCATTAAAAAACAATTTTGAGTCAGATTTATTTTTAAATGACCTTTTTCTTTTAATACGAGCTAATTTTCGATCATGTATCATTATTTATATCTCAGTTTAGGTTAAAAATTAAATACTAAATGTTTTTATTAAATATAATTTACTATATATCATATAAATCATTAGGAGATTAGATTTGAAAATAGATATTTATACTGGACCAATGTGCCCATATTGCGTTAAAGCAAAAGATTTACTGTCTCAGAAGAATCTTGAGTACAATGAGCTTTATATTGGGAATGATTTTAAAGTCATGGAAGAGATGTTACAGAGGTCAGGAGGAAAACGCTCAGTTCCGCAAATTTTTATTGGCGAAACACATGTGGGTGGATATGACGATTTATATGAAATAGATCGAAATGGGGAATTAAACAAATTATTGGAAGGACATTAGTGTTAGCTAAATATTCTTTAATTCAATTAAAAACAGGACGTAATCCAAGGGAGTCATTTAAAACTTTGGGTAGCCTTATTCGTAAGGCAGCTGATAAAGGTGTAAATTTTGTCTCTACGCCTGAAACTACAAATATCATGGAGCTAAAGAGTTCTAGGCTTTTTAAAAAAATAACTGCTGAAAAAGATGATATTTTTTTAAAAAAATTAAGAGCGTTGGCAAAAGAATTAAATCTCTGGATAAATCTTGGCTCTTGGATCATTAAAGCTGGAAAAAATAAAGCCTCTAACAGAACAATTTTAATTGACTCTGATGGTAAAATTCATAGCCGATATGATAAAATTCATTTATTTGATGTTAAGATTTCTGAGACTGAAAAATATTTAGAAAGCAAAACCTATAAAGCTGGTAATAAAGCTGTTGTATCGAAAACGCCTTTTGGAAAACTTGGTTTAACTATTTGCTATGACTTAAGGTTTCCTAATTTATACAGAGATCTTGCGCTATCTGGAGCAGAAATTTTATTTGTTCCATCAGCTTTTACTTTTCATACTGGCAAGGATCATTGGCATTCACTTTTAAAGGCAAGGGCTATAGAAACCGGATCTTTTGTTGTTGCACCAGCGCAAAATGGATTACATGAAAATGGCAGAAAAACATATGGTCATTCTTTAGTAATTAATCCTTGGGGAAAAATAGTTGCTGAAAAGAAAAAAGGAACCGGGTTGTTAGATTTTACAATAAATCTTGATGAGGTTCAGATGGCTCGTCTAAAAATCCCTTCATTAAAGGGAAATAAATCATATATAATCAACTGTCATGATTAAATATTCCTTAAGATGTGATAGTGACCATGTCTTTGAGGCGTGGTTTTCAGACTCTGAAAGTTTTGAGAAACAAAATAAAAAAAATCTCATTTCTTGTCTAACATGTTCTTCCACAAAGATTAAAAAGGATATTATGGCCCCTCGTATTTCTTCGGGGAAACAAAAAACTAATAGATTGAATCAAAAAAAAGATAAAGTTGAAATGATTTTAAATAAAGTTCGTAAACATGTTGAGAGTAATTTTGATTATGTTGGAGATAAATTTGCGGATGAGGCTAGAGCAATTCATTATGGGGAAAAGGAAGAAAGAGAAATTTATGGAGAAACTTCAATTGATGATGCGGTAGAACTGATAGAAGAAGGCATTAACGTTGAGCCTCTACCAGGTATAAATCCTAAACTTAAGAATTAATCTTTTTTGAAAAACCAATATAGTTAACAGATAAATCATCTGATATTTTCCAAGAATCAAAAATAGGATTATACTTTACTCCTCTAAGCTCATCAATTTTTAGTTCGTTACTTTTAAATAAAACTTTTAATTCGTCTGGGGTTATAAATTTATTCCAGTCATGTGTCCCTTTTGGAAGCCACCCTAGAATATATTCTACTCCAATGATTGCTAGCCCATAAGATATAAGAGTTCTATTGAGACTCGCAAAAATCATGATTCCATTTTCTGAAAGTAGGTCGCTGCATGACCTTATAAAGAGACTAACATCTGAAACATGTTCAATTACTTCCATATTTAAAATTACGTCATATTTAGTTTTTTTCTCTGCTAATTCTTCAACGGTATTAACTAAATATTTAATTGGAAGTTGATTTACTTCAGCATGTGCTTCTGCCGTTTTGATATTTTTTTCAACAATATCTATACCCGTAACATTAGCTCCTAATTTTGACATAGGCTCACATAACAATCCGCCACCACAACCAACATCTAGAAGCTTTATTTTATTAAAAGGTTTTTTATTTGAAGAGTTAATTTTAAAGTGAGTAATTATTTTTTCTCTAATAAAAGCAATTCTTACAGGATTAAATTTATGGAGTGTCTTAAATTTTCCATTGGGATCCCACCATTCCTCAGCCATCTGATAGAACTTGTCATGTTCGTTTTGATCAATTGTAGAGTTTTTTATTTTCTTTTCTTTATTCACTAATACTTGCTCCTTCATCGCCTATACACTATCTATATCTCACGCCCAATAAGAAAATTCAAAAATATTATATTTTTTGAATAATTTCAGGTATTTAAATATCTTGGAGAATAAAATGTCTAGAATAGTATTGAAGTTTGGAGGAACATCAGTTGGCAGTGTTGAAAGGATCAATCATGTTGCCAAAATTGTTAAATCTGAGGTTGATTTAGGTAATCAAATAGTTGTTGTTTTGTCTGCTATGGCTGGAGAAACAGATAGATTAATTAACTTAACAAAAGAATTATCAAGTAGTTTTCAGGACTCTGAGTACGATGTTGTTATTTCTAGTGGAGAGCAGGTTAGTGCGGGTGCTTTATCAGGTTTACTAAACTCTTCAGGAATTAAAGCCCAATCAAGACTTGGATGGCAGATTCCTATAGTAACAAGCGGTGATCATAAATCAGCTCGTATTGAGGCAATTCACTCTAAAGAGCTTATTAATTTATTAGAATTAAATGAAGTCATTGTAATACCTGGTTTTCAAGGTATTAATTCCGAAGGTAGAATAACTACTCTTGGAAGAGGTGGTTCTGATACTTCTGCAGTAGCTATTGCAGCTGCAATTGATGCTGATTTCTGTGATATTTATACTGATGTTGATGGTGTTTATACTTCAGATCCAAATAAAGTGCCAACAGCCAAAAGACTGGACAAAATTTCATATGAAGAAATGTTGGAGATGGCCTCTCTTGGTGCAAAGGTTTTACAAACACGCTCTGTAGAAACTGCAATGAATAATGATGTTGTTTTGAGAGTATTATCTAGTTTTTCTGATATAGGCGAAGATAAAAAGGGTACTTTAGTTTGTCCTGAAGATAGTATAGCGGATAAAAAGATTGTAACAGGAGTTGCTGCTTCAACAAATGATTCAAAATTAACACTTACTGGTATTAAGGATAAGCCAGGAGTGGCTGCTGAGATTCTGAGTGTACTTGCTGATGATGGTATTAATGTAGATATGATTGTACAAAATATTTCTGATGATAGAAAAACAACAGACTTAACTTATACAGTCCCCAATGATGAATCTACTAGAGCAAAAGAGTTGATGGAAGGCTTATCTTCTAGTCTATCCTATAAAGAATTAATTGTAGATAATAACATCGCTAAAATCTCAATTGTTGGAGTGGGAATGAGAAGCAATGCAGGTGTTGCAAGCCAAATGTTTAGAGTCTTATCTCAAAATAATATTAATATTGACGTTATTTCTACTTCTGAGATCAAGATTTCAGTACTTATAAATAAGGGCCTTACTGAAAAAGCATTAAATACATTGCACGATCATTTTGAATTAGGAAATACTACTAATTAATTAGGTTATGTAATATTCGGTGAGTAAGCACATGGAAAATTATTATTGGCGGAATATTGAAAGGCGAAAGAGCGATGTTATTTCTGTTGGGTCTTTAAATATAGGTGGAGACTCTCCAATTTCTGTTCAATCTATGACCAACACAGATACCTCTGATGTATCGTCTACCATAAATCAGGTTAAGCAATTGGAAGATGCAGGTGCTGATTTAATAAGGATATCATGCCCTGATGAGGATTCCACTAATGCTCTAAAGAAAATTATTCCTGACTGTAGTGTTCCAATAGTTGCCGATATTCATTTTCATTATAAAAGAGCAATTGAAGCTGCAGAAGCAGGTGCATCTTGCTTAAGGATTAATCCTGGAAATATAGGTAATATTTCTAGAGTAAAAGAGGTTATTAGTGCTGCCAAAGATAATAATTGTTCAATTCGTATTGGAGTTAATGCTGGCTCTTTAGAAAAAAATATTTTAGAAAAATATGGTAGTCCTTGCCCGGAAGCTATGGTTGAGAGCGCATTAATGCATGAAAGAATTCTTCAAGATCAATCTTTCGATCAGTATAAGATTTCAGTGAAAGCTTCTGACGTTCTATTGACTATGGAGTCATATAAGCAATTAGCGAAGGTTACTAAGGCACCACTTCATCTTGGAGTAACTGAGGCTGGCGGCCTGATGACTGGCTCAATAAAATCATCCATTGGAATTGGTCAATTACTGCTTGATGGAATTGGGGATACTATAAGAGTATCATTGTCAGCTGATCCAGTTGAAGAAATCCATGTTGGGTATAATATTCTTAAAAGCCTTGGGTTACGTTCTAGAGGAGTTACAATAATTTCATGTCCCTCATGTGCCAGACAAGGTTTTAATGT